>JANNQJ010000119.1:0-1923 GCA_031400675.1 Cyclobacteriaceae bacterium | reverse complement strand
GGTCATAATCCTGTGCTCATACGTATTGAAACCAATGCCGGACATGGGGCAGGAAAGCCCATCAGCAAGGCTATTGATGAAATAGCCGATATCTATGCTTTTATATTTTCTAATATGGGTTTAGATTGGAATTAGTCTATCAATTAATACTAAACCGCTAACAAATAGCTGAAATAATCCAATCAAAATTACACATTGAGCTAATTATGTTTTTTTCATTATGTAAATCGCATAATGCAATACCTAATTGATTGTCCACTTCATCAAGAGATTCAAATGTGTGATTGTTAAATTCTTTTTGTTCACGTATATAATCCCATATGTGTTCTGTCGGATTTAACTCTGGCGAATATGGCGGGAGTGGTATAATATTTATGTTTTCAGGAAGTTCTAATTTTTTTGTAGTGTGCCACCCGGCGGAATCCATTAACATGATTATTCTATATTGGGGGAAGGCCATACTTGTTTCAACTAACAAAGCATTCATTGCCTCTGTATTGCAAAATGGAGAAATAATTGAACACGTTTCCCCAGTTTGCGGACAAACAGCTATAAAAGCATATAAATATTCCCTTATAGCTTGTTTCTTAACAATGGCTCTATCTGGGCGGTATACCCAACATTTACGAACATGATTCATTCTGCCAAATGCAGCTTCATCTTCAAAAAAAACCATCAAAGGTCTGTTGTCATTTTCTTTTAATCGTTGGGTTGCCAGGATTTCGGGGAGTTTTTTTTAAACGCCTCTTGTGCGGATTTGGTTTTCTTTGGGTGTTCTGGACGAGGCATTTTCTTTTTCCAATTATGTCTCTTAAATAAATCCCAGATGTAATCATCGGAAACCGATTTGCCTACTTTAGCTTCTACTACTTTTCGGATATGTTTTGCAACTGTAACTTTACCCTCGTTTGCTTGTATTTTTAATTCATTCATCATTTTTTCTTCATCCTCAAAACTCATATGCGAGGTTGCTGATCTTCTTCCGCCCCATTTAATATTTTCTGTAAATCCTGAGCCTTCTTTGTTATAAAGTTCTACAACCTTGTATATTTTGCTTTTTGTAACGCCTAAAAAAGAAGCGTATTCTTCCGCCTTCTTATTTGGATTAAACGAAACGGATAGTAGAATTTGCCAATAACTTCTTTGATGAATGTTAGAACAGCTCATTAACTTAGCCGATAGTTCTGATGTTGTTAGGTGGGGTTTTAATTGTAATATTCGCATTGTGCAAATATACAACTATTTATTTATCTTGTTAGCGGTTTAGTATAAATACATGTTGGCCTTTAGCATAGATCACAAAGTGAAGAGAGGAGAAAAGTCAAGGCTTCAAATTAACATAATCAAATTATCAGGCAGATGTTTTGTCAATTTAATGTCATATAATTTTAAGGGTTATACGATTTAGTGATATAAAACGTCTAAAAGTAAATCAGTCGTCAATCTTCTGCTTAGTTTGTTGTTAATTTTTGAACTGATATTGTTATTATTTTTTGGTTAATTGGGAAGCTTGTCTTAATAAAGGCAAGCTTTTCTTTATCGTTCACTCCTGATTGGATTTCAACCTTTGGCCTGTTCATAGCCTAAAATTTGACTTGAAATGGAATAGAGGTAATACAATTACCCAATAAATTTATCCAACGGCTATTTTCTGTTGCAGCATAACCTGTCACCCAGCTGATCCGCCGCGCGCGCATAACCCCAGGCTACCGCGTCGTGGCGCGCCGTGCCGGCGTCTGGCAGCAAAGCGCCACCGTAGATCAGAAAGCGCGCCAGGTCGGAGTAATCGAGATACGGTGCTTCTTTCATGATCTCGTCGCGGCTGAGAATCTCGGCCCGGATACCGTTCAGGCGCATGATGTTGGCGCGGCGTACCCAGCCGTCCAGCGATGCCTGGGAACACGCCGCATACAGATAACCGCG
>JANNQJ010000118.1:0-4870 GCA_031400675.1 Cyclobacteriaceae bacterium | reverse complement strand
CCGTCGCCAGCGCCGATTGCAGCAGGTCCGACTGCCGAACCGGCGCGCCTTTGACGCCGTATGCGAAGCCCTTTTTGGCTTCGAACATGTTGGCCAGCTCGTCGGGGTCGGTCCAGTTGCCGCTGTCGATCAGCTGGTTGACGTTGGCACCGTAAGCACCCTCGGCATTCGAGAAGACGCGGAGCGCAGCGGTCTCGAGATCGCAGCCGTGCTTGGCGGCGTGCGCCAGGCTGTGCTTGCGGACGAAATTCATATCTTCCGGCTCGTCAGCCTGCGCGGCGAGCAGCGAGGGTAATCTTGGTGAAAAAAATAAACCCTCTTAAGAGGGTTTATTTTTCTAGACTTTAACTATGAATCATTTTTTCTTCGATGTTTTAGCAGCTAACTCCTCATTGAGTTTCTTGATAAGATCTTCATTCAACTTAGTGTAGCCAAAATCTCCCTCTTTATTTTTCTTTGCCAAGTCGAGTGATTGTTGTGCAGTGACAAGCGCACCTTTCTTATCGCCCAATGCATCCTGAATTTTAGCTTTTGTGTGGATATTCCAAAACGCCTCTTTGTTGCCATTATTAATGCCGAGCGTCATCCACTCTAGTGCTTTGTTCAAATCTTTTCCATTGTCAAAATAGTAACGTGCCGCTGTTACATAATTGCCCGGGCTCACCTTTGTGCCTGCTTCAATTGACTTCATCACTTGGGCATCGTATTCAGCGGATAGGCTAAACTTTACTGAAGTGTTTTCCCAGGCCAATTGTACTTTGGCACTTGTATTATTATCAGCGATGTCAGAAATATTAATCGTGAAAGTTTCAACTTTCTCGGTAAGTTTTTCAGATTTCGCAGTGAAGCGCGCCACTTCTTTTGTTTTATCGTAATTCGCTAAGGTAAGTGCACCGGCATCAACATCGCTATAGAACATAACTGTCCATTCAGAGATGCCCGGAATTGTGAATACTAAATACTCACCTTTCTTTACATCCGTTCCCTCAACTTTTACATCATCCGTAAAAGAAATGATTGTTCCATTGTTGGCACCTGTTCTCCAAATCTCACCGTACGGGACAAGAAAATCAGTACCGGCTCCAAAAATTTTTCTTCCCTTGATTTTTGGGCGAGAGTATGCAACTTTTACATCGGTAAGCCCTACAAAGGAACTTACGGTAGCATTGGGGCTGGGAGATGGCGTACTAATTTGGGCCTCGGCCATGAGGCAAACAACCAGCAAAACAAGAGTGAAGAGTTTTTTCATTTTGTGTAAAATTTTAGGGTTTAAAACGTTTGAGGGTGTCAAAATTAATGATTCTTTTGGCTTATAAAATTTATTTGAATGAAGCTTTCTGAAAGCTTTTATGAACGGGCGAACGTGCCAAAAATAGCACGTGAGCTACTTGGTAAGGTCTTATTTACACGACTAGGTGGTGTTGTTACCGGAGGAATGATCGTTGAGACGGAAGCGTATTCATGGAAGGAAAAAGGTTGTCATGCGTATGATGGACGGATGACAGAAAGGAACAAAATCATGTTTGAAATGGGCGGACATGCGTATGTGTATTTATGTTATGGTGTGCATAACCTGTTTAATGTGGTTACCAATCGTAAAGGACTGGCTGATGCGGTGCTGATTCGTGCCCTGGAACCAATTCAAGGATTAAACGAGATGAAAAAAAGGAGAGGAGAACTTCAAAATCCTCTTCATCTAACCTCTGGTCCGGGTAAGTTGACTAAAGCACTGGGTATTGATCGTAACTTTAATGGAAAATTTCTTTTAAATGGCGAAGTTTGGATTGAAGACCTCGGAGAGAAGGTAAATAAGAAATCCATTGTCGCAAGTACGCGCATTGGCATTGATTATGCCGGTAAGGATGCCAGGCTTCCGTGGCGGTTTTTAATAAGAGAAAATCCCTGGCTAAGTAAATAGTGAACTGTAAGGTCCCTATGAGATCAATCTGTATATTTTTTCTGGTACTAACCTGCACTTTAATTCTTGCACAGGACGTACAGGAGGCACTGCCGGGTGTTAACATGTTGTATGATGAAAAGAGCCCTGTAATTAGCCCCGATGGTAAACTCCTTTATTTTACCATCAGCAATCACCCGCAGAACTTGGGCGGAGTGCGTGACCCTGGCGATATATGGTATTCAGAATTTGACGGTTTGCAATGGTCAACCCCAGTGCATGCCGGAGCTGTTTTAAACAACCGCGATTACAACGCGGTAACAGGTTTTTCAGCAGACGGCCAGCAACTTTACCTGTTAAGTCATTATGATCCTTCAGGTAATTTGGCCAGAACCCAGGGCATTTCTGTTTCCCGAAAATCATCCGGTGGTTGGTCGAAACCAGAAAATATTTTGATCCCATACTTTCAGAATAAATCTGCATTTCTAAGTGGCTCTGTTTCACCGGATGGTTTGGTATTTGTTTACGCAGCCGAAACATATGGCAGTAGAGTAGAAGATATTTACGTGACCATAAAAGGAAGTGACGGAAAATGGTCAGAGCCTAGAAATCTCGGAAGTAAAATTAATACCCAATTTCAGGAGCTAAGTCCGTGGATGAGCTTGGACAGAACGACACTTTATTTTTCAAGTAACGGACGTCAGGGCTGTAAAAGCTTTGATGTGTTTTTCACCAGTCGGTTAGACGATACCTGGACTAGTTGGAGTGATCCTAAAAGTGTTCACATCGATATCAACTCGGAAGGGCGTGAGCTTTTCTTCAGGCAATATCCCGAACTCGGATTTTCTATGTATACCAGCACCAAGAACAGTGACGGGTATGGTGATATTAAATTGTACAGGCCCGATGTACCTTTTCAAGACTCGGTAATCACAGTATCACATCTTACCAAGGATACCGTAGTGAAAATTGACGAGGTCAAGCATGAGGCTGCTAACGATAAGTTTATACGTGTATACGGTAAAATTACCAATGCTAAAACCGGAGAGGCTATTGATGCGGAGTTGCTTTTTGAAAGTTCAGATTCCCTTGTGCGTTCAAAGGCTTCTGCAGGTGAGTACAAGACAGAAATTGCCTCTACACGATCCTATACCATTACGATTGAAGCTGCAGGTTTTGTGAGTAACTTGGAAAAGTTAGATGTGAACACCTATGAAATGAAGGAGCTGGAGATGAACTTCAAACTCCAACCGATTGAAGTAGGAGCTACGGTTACGCTGAAAAATGTATTGTTCATCCAGAGTAAACCTGAATTGCTTCCAGAATCGTATCCTGAACTAGACCTAGTAGTTCAGTTTATGAAAACCAATCCGCATATTGAAATTGAGTTGGCAGGCCATACCGACAGCCGTGGATCATTCAGGCAGCTTATGTCGCTTTCACAGCAACGTGTGAATAAGGTAAAGAGCTATCTGGTTTCCAAAGGTGTTGCATCCAAACGAATAGTAGGCAAAGGATATGGCGGCTCAAAGCCCATTTCCAGCAACGATACCGAAGAAACACGCATGTTGAACAGAAGGGTAGAGTTTACGATTAGGAAACTGTAGGTTCCATGTTACAAGTTTAGTGTTCAAACGTTGAACCTGAAACTTTGGACTTGAAACTTTAATATCCGGCAGCCGCATCATCACCCCGACTTCTATCAGCACCACCTTCCAACTTACCATTGTTTAGTTTCAGAATTGCATCCACTCGGCCGATTCCGTCCAATCCTTTTTCTAATTTATCCAATGGCCACACGACATGGCCAAGTTTAGTCAAGCGCAAACTATCATCGTAACTGATAGCACCGGGCTCTGGAAAGATGGCATCCGGTAACCACTGACTGTGTATGCGTTTGGCATCTACAGCCTCCTGCATTCCCATGTTAAAGTCTACAACATTTAAGATTACTTGAAACACAGCAGTAATGATTCGGGGACCACCGGGTGAACCTATAACCATCAATAATTTATTTTCCTTCTCAACAATCGTGGGTGTCATAGAGCTAAGCATGGTTTTGCCGGGTTGAATTTCATTTCCCTTTCCGCCAATCACGCCATACGCGTTGGGTACTCCGGGCTTCATGCTGAAGTCATCCATCTCATCGTTCAAGAAAAAACCTGAGCCGGCCACCACCACACGCGAACCAAACCAATCGTTGAGCGTAGTCGTGACGGATACTGCATTCCCATCAGTATCAACTATTGAAATATGTGTTGTTTCCGTTGGCTCAGCGCCAATTAATTCTCCTTCCTTAACATCTGTACTGGGTGTGGCTTTTTTGGAGTTGAATGTTTCCATTCGTTGTTTTATATAATCATCAGAGATGAGTTGTTGTGTTGGAACCGAGAAAAAATTCGGATCGCCAAGATAAATAGCCCTGTCGGCATAGACTCTTCGTTCAGCCTCCGTCAATAAATGAATTATCTCTGCACTATTATGCCCCCATCTCTTAATGGGATAGGATTCAACTGATTTTAAAAGTTGCATGAGTGCAATTCCACCGCTGGATGGTGGCGGCAAGGAAATAATTTTATAATTTTTATACCGATCCACAAGTGGATCAAGCCACCTGGATTTATAATTTTTCAAATCATCGTGTGTGATAATTCCTTTCCCACGATTTATTTCCGCTACCAGATCATCGGCTGTTTTTCCTTCATAGAACCCTGCCCGACCCTGATCCCGGATGCGCTGCAGCGTGTGCCCCAGTTCCAACCATCGTAGTGTATCACCTTCTTTCCATGTGTTAATAAGAAAATCAGGAGAAACAGAGTTGTATTTCTTCAATTCATCCTGTATTCCATTCAGATTTTCAGCGGCCCGAGCAGTAAGAGTAATACCACTTAGCGCAAGGTCGATGGCAGGTTGAACAAGTTCTTTCCAGGGCAACTTTCCGAATTTTTGGTGCATCACGATCATTCCATCTAC
>JANNQJ010000117.1:0-5505 GCA_031400675.1 Cyclobacteriaceae bacterium | reverse complement strand
GGTTATAATACTTTAGACATTGTGAAGGTTCGAATAGCCGCTCTACTGGCAGTGCTTGCCTCGATCGCTGTTGCGGTGGCAGGTGTTTTTCTTTACGGCTGGTCAGTAGAAGGACTGCAGGCAACCACGCGATTCTCGGGGCGATTGTCGCTGGCGATTTTTTCATTCATCTTCCTCCTTCACCCGCAACGCAAGGAGATACTGTATTCTATTCTATCACCCGCCTACTTTCTTATTTTCGCAATCGTACATGGAATTCACCTGGCTGAACTACTCAGCTACGTTGCCCTTTCCGGAATACAACTTGTACCCATCCGTCTCGCCGGTGGGTTTCTCGCTTATGCCATGATCTTTCTCATGCCGTGGCTTCAGTATCGCGCCGATAACCAAAAACTCAGTGAGGAGCGATTCCGCAAGATCTCTTACGTCTACCTTTTCTACGTATGGTTCGTCTTCTTCATGACCTACCTCTCCCGAGTCAACGGTACTTTCCCGAATGCCGGGGGAAGCTACGGGGAGCATGTGGCGATGATGGCGTTTGTGAATGTGCTGTTGGGAGTTAAGATTGTGAGGATGGTGGTGATGAAGAGGTAATTGGTAATGACCCGCACCAGGTTCCGTGGCAACTACATACATTAAGTAATCCGATGCGTAAGCTATTGATAAATAGCTTTACTCATTGCGCTAATTTGCTGTGGGCCAATTCCACAACAACCCCCAATAATGTCAGCGCCCAAATCCATCCATTCTTTTACCATTAGTTCACAGGAGGATGAATCCGAAAGACCCGACCAGGTTTTGGTCTCTGCATGGTAGATTGCTCCAGAATTAGGGTACACGACTATTTTCTTTCTTCCTGACTTTGTTTTGATTGATTTAATCAATTCTGAAATGAATTGTGGCGAGGTGCAGTTTACTCCCATGGCAAATACCGTAGTATGATTCGCAAGCAAAGCAGCGCATTCTTCAATAGGCGTTCCGTCACTTATATGCTTACCATCCTTGCAACTGAAAGATATCCAGGCGGCCTTCTCTGCGCTATTCAAAATTTCTGATAAAACGCTAGCCTCCTGAAAACTCGGAATGGTTTCACAAGCGAGAATATCTGCAGTCGAATTATCCAGTAACCTAATGCGCTGCTCGTGAAAATCCTTAAGCTCCTGATCAGAGATGTTGTAATCACCGCGATATTCCGAGCCATCCGACAGGAAAGCCCCATAGGGACCAACGCTGGCAGCAATCAATGGCATTAATTTATGTGGATGCGATGTCATAAACCGGTTTCTTGCTTCCTCCGCCAGCTGAACGGATTTCAATATCAATGCGCTGGCAGAAGGCTGATCATACCCGATAGCCATAAACCCGGGCAGGGTCGCCTGGTAACTGGAAGAAATAATACATTGGGCTCCCGACTCAAGATAGGCTAAATGAGCAGCAATGATTGCTTCCGGGTTCGATTCCAGCACCCTTGCGCTCCACAATTTTTGGTTCAGATCGCACCCTTGTCTTTCCAATTCATTAGAAAGACCGCCATCAAGCAGAAGCGGATAGTGAATAGTCATTGATCAGCCGAAACTAAGAAAACTACTCTTTACCAGATTGGCATAAATCAAACATTTCCTTTCAAGCCGCCTGGGAATAAGAGATGAATGAAGACGCAAATCAATAGAAAATTATATTCGACTCCATTTCTCCCTCCCCCCACAACAAACCAGCCTTCCTTGAAGTGGACTAAAACGATACCCATTACCAATATAAAAATAGTAACGATAGAAGCAGGTTTTATGTATTTATTGAAAACTAAAAGAACAGCACAGACTACGTGTGAAATTTTGATAGCCCAGGCAATAGGAACTCCAAGTGGAGCTAATCCAATTTGATTTAGAAAGAGATTTCCAAAAGCGCTTACCCCTCCGTCAAACATGCCCGGCAGTCCATGAGTCAAAAGAATAATAGCAAGCGCAACGCGTAGTAGTAATGTGTTATTTATCATCCCCGTTAATTAGTTAAAAAATACCTTATGGTGCGCGCTTGTAGCGCGTGCCCGTTGAAAGCGTCATTCGAAAGTTTATTTGAGCTCGAGCGGGACTTTTGAAACTGCGTCCTGTCCCCGACACCGAACGGAATAAAGATACGACCCCGCTTGACGCAAATACATTGTTGTACGTTCGGTGTTCGGCTTTCCTTTTTCATTGGTCGAAGTCAGATTACACCTTGTCTTTTCTATTCTGGTTTTGGACCTTTTGAAACAATAGTTCTCAGCAAGCCAGGAAACCAACGTTGCAACCAAACAAAAACTCTCCCGTGGGTTGTGAAAATATAGTTTCTTTTCCGCTTAATTATAGCCTTCACAATGACTTTCGCAGCTTTATCTGTAGGCCACATTAAATTTGCTGGCCGTGGGTCTGGCCGTTGAGGATGCCACACGCCTTCATTGTCAATCCTGGCAATCTCCGACACCACAAATCCAGGATGAATGGTAGTACAACTCACACCGGTACCCATTAATTCAACCTGCAAGGTCAGACCAATTGAATGTACAGCAGCTTTTGAGGCGCCATAGGCTCCTACATTAGGATTGGGAAGATAAGCTCCAACACTACCCACTAAACCAATGCGACCCTGGTTTTGCTTCAAATGTGGCAGGGCGTATTTTACCGTCAAGGCTAATCCAGTGACATTACCTTGTAATTGCCTATTCCAATCTTTTGCAGTCAATTTATCTATACTTCCAAAAACACCAAATCCGGCATTGGCCACAGCTACATCTAAACGCCCCCAATTGTTTATTATGCTTTGAACAGCATTTTCTATAGATTTTTCTTCCATAATATCAACCGGAACTACTAATGCTTCGCCACCCGAATTCTTAATCTCAAGAGCAATCTCTTCTAATAATTCTGTGCGTCTGGCAGATAGCACCACTTTATATCCCAATCTTACCCACTCAAAGGCCATAGCTTTGCCAATACCAGACGAAGCTCCTGTTATCCAAACTACGTTTTCTTTTGTGTTTGTCATTCTAAGTTATCTTTAGTCAAACTCGCTTGGTCCAATCTCTCCGCGAGGTTGTGTCCTTTAAAATCCCCTTGTTATACACGTGTCTTGGCCAGTTGTCAGCACATATAAAGTCAGAAGCCGTTTGCAATTATCTTCGTATCATTTTCGAATATGTCCAATATCCACTGTGGTGGTTTTTTATTCAAGTTCTTAACTCCGATATTTTCCAGCACTGTAGATAAAATTTGAGGTTTGTCCTTTTTCCACCAGAGAGCTCTTGTAATTCCCACAGCCTTAATTTCTCCCTTCTGCTCGAATTTGTGAACGTTATAAACCCATTTTTCGTCCCAACCAACAGTTTGAAGTCTTATGGTAAATTTTGTCCAACGCTTAAGCGGTTTCCTGTAAACTATTTTTTGAGAGCCAAGTGTCGGAGCTAATCCCTTTAATACAATTTCATTGTAAAGCTTGGAGCGGGCAATCATTTCCCAGCGAATGAAGTCCATATAGGCCGCATATTTAAAGGCAGCCATTACTCGTAGTCCATCGCAGTCAGCAATACCAACTCTGAATGTCCTTGTAAGTTCTTCTTCTACATCTACTTCTTTCTGAAATTTTCTTTCGATTAGAATTCGGATTATGCGATACCAATAGTAGAGCATATAGTTGACATTTAGAAGTTTTAATCTATTAAGAAATATGTCGTTTTGCAAATTTGGTATTCAAACCCCAAACTGTGTCAGGTGATGGTCAAGGTGATTTCTTATTAATTCAGGCCCTTGGCCAATTACAAAAAACTGTCCATGTAAAATTTGTCGACCGAAACTACCTGTGGAAATACATTTTATAGATCATTGACAAAACTCTCCGCGTGAACTTGTCATGGCTTGCCGGCAACGTGAGTGTATGCGTCCGTAGCTGGGCTAACCAGGAGCTAACGTGCATTCAACCATCGCAGTGAAACGAAGATAACACTTTGATTTAACACTTCACCCCAGCTATGGCGCATACACAGTGTTGTGCGCTGGCATCTACTTCTAGTGTCCGTCATATTTTGACTAGATCGGTTGTGCTGGTACGCTTGTATTGGAAATATCGCGAATAACTTTCCATTTTCCGTCCGCCTGCTTTTTCCAAATCGCGATGAATTTACCGTTGTCTTTCACTCCATTCGATAATATTTCAAAATAGTATTTTCCCTGCATGTAGGCTAAGTCCCCAGTGCCATTGATTTCATCAATCGTAAGATCATATTTTATTTTGCCGAGAGATCCAAATGTGGTTGTATATGTTTTAGTTATTGCATCCCGGCCCTGTATTGGTTCCGTGTTTGTCATCAGCACGGTTGCATTCTCTGAATAAAAATTGTCCACAAAGACTTTATAGTCATTAGTCTCATTAAAACTTTTGAACGCCTCCATTGTTAATTGGGCTATCACTTCCTTGTCAGAGTCGTCAAAGGCATTTTGTTTTTTTCTTTCGCATGAATTGAGTCCCAAAATCAGTCCAATGATTGCAATCGATTTAATAACAATGCTCTTCTTCATATGTATTATGTTTTAATTGGATAAGTCGTCAACGATGCTTGCGCACAACGTCAGTGTATAAAACGTAGCGCGGTTTAGGAGCTAAAGCCAAATGACGAAGGAATGGCTTTAGCGACCTGCTGCGTTTTGTCCCCGATACCGAACGAAATTAAGAAACGAAAACTATAATGCAACACCGAACCAGCGCTATGTTTTATACACTTTGTTATGCTCAGTGCCGCAGTCAACCGTTACTTAACCACACGGATGCCAGTGCTTTGGATGTGTGTCGGCAAGTGCGGCACTGGCATTGGTGTGGTTTTCGGAGCAACACTATTTGTCAAAATTCAATTAATTTCACTCTGTCCTTAACGATTCAATGGGATTCATTAAAGCTGCTTTGATCGATTGGTAACTTATTGTCAACAATGTGATAAAAGATGTTATAGCAATAGCCAAAATAAATATCCAAGAACTCAGGTTAATCCTATAAGTAAAACTTTGAAGCCAACTATCCATCAGAAACCATCCAAGTGGCACAGCAATTAGGCAGGCAAAAATAATGAGAATAAGAAACTCCTTTCCAAAAACCCACAGTATATCGAAAATATTTCCACCCAGTATTTTTCTAATTCCTATTTCTTTTGTCTTTCGTGTTGTCAAAAATGAAACTAGTCCATATAGTCCAATGCATCCTATAAAAATCGCAACAAAGGAAAAGGTCATTATTAATTTCGACATAATCTCTTCCGTCTTATAAAAACCTTCAATTTGTTTGTCTAAAAACGTGTACTCAAAAATCTTGTCGCTATATACTTTATTCCAAGTTTGGCTTAATGATGAGAGGATATTGCTAAACTGGCTTGCTTTTATTTTCACTGCATAAAAGGAATATTCATCTGCCTGTGTAGTAATAAATAAGGGATTAATTGATTCATGAAATGATCGGTCGTGAAAATCTCGTATTACTCCTACTACT
>JANNQJ010000116.1:0-2964 GCA_031400675.1 Cyclobacteriaceae bacterium | reverse complement strand
ATAACTGACGAATCCTTCCTAATCGTCAGGATTGTCAGGGTTTAACCTTGACAATGAAAATCACCGAATTGGTTTCTAATCCTTAATTTGAGTGTAAATCGGTGATTTTTATTCGTCAAATTAACCAATAGAATTTCTATTGCTTAATTCCGGTTAATGTTATACGGGGAAAATACAGGACGAATACGGGGAAAACCCCGTTGTGCCCATAATATCCTCTGATCACCTTTGTATAGGTTTATGGTTTAGTAGTGAAGGTATTGGTAACTCACCGGCACAAGTCGCATTAGCAGTCTTGCTTGCCGGTGATTACCGGTATCGACTTCAACCCCATCAAGGCTTTTAACATCATAACTTCACAAGGCCTCTTCGAATAGCTTCCAATGCCATACCTGTTCTGCTTTGAACGTTCAGCTTTTCAAAGATTGTTTGACGATATCCATCAATGCTTCGCTCGCTAAGGTTCATTTTCATAGCCACCTCTTTATAGGTCAGCTCACTGCAGGCCAGTTTTAAAAATTCCGTTTCCCTCTCATTCAAAAATGAGGAAGGGGATTCTTTAGTCTCCATCAACTTTTGAAAATTGATAGCCGGGTTGTAGTAACCCACACGATGAACTTCTTGCAACGCATGCTCAAGCTCATTAGGGTGAATGTCTTTAAAAAGATACGCGCAGCAACCTGCCTTCAACATTTTAATAATTGTTGCCTCATCATCATTCATGGAAAGTGCCACGAGGTGAATATTTGGATAGGCAAGATGAAGCCACTCTGTGGTCTGCTCTCCATTCATAACGGGCATGGAAACATCGATCAGCATGATGTGCGGAACGGTCTTTGTCAATATCATTTTATCCTGAAGGTCTTTACCATTCACTGCGTCAATCACCACCTCAAAATTTTCAAAAGTAGATAATAACAGGCTCAGCGATTTGATGAAAAGCTGGTGGTCGTCCACCAGGCCAATTTTGATTTTAGTTGATTTATCAGCTTGCATAAAGGGGTAGTTGAATAGTAAAGGAAGTTCCATCTTTTGTTGAGTTCCACTGTACTGTGCCACTCATTAATCTGGTACGGTGCTTAATATTAAGGATGCCAATACCTTGAATAGTTTCATCATTGGCATCAAACCCTTTACCATCATCGGCAACAGAAACCTGCAACACGTTCTCTTTTTGTTCAGCTACAATAGAAATCTGTGAGGCCTGGCCATGTTTAATCGCATTTTGTAAGGCCTCCTGCACAATCCGAAAAAGCATCATTTGCCGATCCATCGGCATCTCAATAACGGGTGGATGTTTGAGTGTGACTACAATTTCCTTGGAGGTGGTAATCCGATTCGATTCTGCCTGCAGGTTTTCTATCAAACTAAACTTCTCCAGCCATTCTGTATTAAGCGATTTACTGATGGCCCGCAGTTCGCGGATGGCCTTCGAGATCGTTTCACCGGCCATGTGTAATTGCTCCGAAGGTTTGTCGATCATCCGCTCGGCTGTGCCAATCAATATTTTGGAGCTACTTAGCAGTTGACCAATGTTATCATGAAGCTCGGTACTCAACTGGTTAAGGGTTTCTTCCTGTGCCTCTAATCGGGTTTTAAGCAATTCTTTTTGAAACTGATTACTCAACTCCTTTTTCTCCAGGATAAATCTTAATTGTCTTTTTTGATAAATTAAAAAGAGCACAATAATCCCCACCGCCACCAACAAAAAGAAGGCAGACGCAACTAAGATGATGGTAATCTCTTTCGAAAGAATATCCATAATACACTAGCGGAGATTATAACTGAGCTTAAAAATAAGAGAACATTATGAACTCTCCACAGTTGGCTAAGATAGATTCGGTTTTGATCCGAGTAAAGATCGGATATTAGGATTTTCTGAGTAAGATAACCATAGGTTAAAAATATGAAGAAAGACCCTAAATGGTAAACCAATTGAGATGAAACAAACCAAAAATCAAAGTTTAACGATAAAGGCTCTTCAGTAACATTCGTTAAGACTTGATGCATGTACATAAAAGCCATCAGCACAACACCTGTGGATAAGATAATATACCCTGTGCTATCAAAAACAAGTGGACTGGGAAAAAGAAAAATACTTATTATGTAATAACCTGTATGGATGGCGCAAAATAAGATCACCAACCTTTTTTTCCAGAGCGTAAAAATGGTGTAATAAAAATACAAACCCATACAAATAAATGTCAGCAGGCAAAGCAGACTATATATTTCAATATTTGTTTTGGAGTAGGCAGCTTTTAACATTAGCAAGGTGGCCATAAAGTAATAGAACATTAAAGATTTCCATTTTACTTTATTGTGTTTGCGAATGTGAAAGAGGAGAAACAAACAGCACAAGCCATACGAAAGCGGTTCCAACAAATTGCTGATAAAAAAAAAGAAGCTCATGTGTAATTTAATAGTCTATATTCAAGCGCTGCATTTACTGAGATGGAATTAAAAAAAGAAAATCTGACTTTTGAATGAAACGAGTACGTAATGGCAAAAATAGTCCGTCATATGTACTTCGTGCATAGCTTCAATTAATTAGTTGAAATGACGGACTATTTTCATGCTTTCGATTAATTCATCCCTGGAGGTTTCGGTTCTCCATTCACGCCTCCATCCCTGGCGGTTCTGGTTGTGGTAGTTTCGTTTGTGGCTCTGATCCGCAAGGCACCTACTTTTTTGCCCTTGTTGGTAGTCACAGTTTCCACCCAAACAGTGAATAAGACTTTTTTTGGTTTGCTTGAAAGTAATCTTTCAAGATCAGCGCCACGGAATTCAAATTCCATAGCCGGCCTGGTTGTTGTTTTCTTTGCCATACTATAAATTTTTTAAAGGTTAAAAATTGAAGTTTTTAGTACCTCCACAAATGTGGAAATCATTTTCTACAAATGATACGGGGAAAACCCCGTTTTATGGCGGGGAAAATACGGTACAAATACGGGGAAAACCCCGTTG
>JANNQJ010000115.1:0-5348 GCA_031400675.1 Cyclobacteriaceae bacterium | reverse complement strand
CAAAACTTTAGAAGAGAAAATGAATAATTCTGATAACAGACTACCAGTTACTGATTACTGAATACCAATTACTGAATACCGACTACCGCTTACTGATTACCGCTTACCAAATCCATGTCTATCAATAAACCCCTTCTCGAATTTCTCTCACAGTTCGTTACTGATCACAAGAAAGAGCTGATGGAACGGGTGCTGGACAATCGAACGCGAAGATTAACCGTTGTGCTGGAAGATATCTTTCAATCGCAAAATGCAAGCGCTATAGTGCGCACCTGTGAGTGTCTGGGTATTCAGGATATTCATATCATTGAAAGTCGGAGCAAATATGGTACTAACCTAAAAGTACTGAAAGGTTCACATAACTGGATCAATATCAACAAGCACAAGTTTAAAAAGAATGAAGGGCCAAAATCTGCGTTCGATAAATTGAAGGAGGCAGGTTATAAAATTTTAGTTACCTCGGTGCTACCCGGCAGTCAGTCTATCTACGATATCAATCCCGAAGAACTTGGTAAAATTGCTCTGGTGATGGGCAATGAACTGCATGGGGCCTCATCCGTAGCTCAGGAAAATGCTGATGGATTGGTCCACATTCCAATGGTTGGATTTACGGAGAGCTTTAATGTATCAGTAAGCGCGGCTATTTGCGCCACTACTTTTTTGAATAAAATTCGTAGCTCTGAAATAAGCTGGAAGTTAAGTGAAGAAGAGAAGGAGGAGATACGGATGAAGTGGGTTCGATCTATGGTTCGAAGAGTGGATGTTCTGGAACGGAATTTCCTAAAGACCTGAAGTTTATCAATTTTAATTTCATTCTTTTTTATCATTTTTAATCCATGCAGGAAACGTCTTGTCAAGGCCTTTCGTCAGCGAAAGCAGCTCAAAAACTTAAGGATGTTGGCTTAAATGAATTGCCTTCAGCAAAATCTAAAACTATTTGGGGCATTGCCTGGGAAGTAATGAAGGAACCCATGTTTCTGCTGCTCATCAGCTGTGGAACTTTGTATCTTATTCTGGGCGATTATCGCGAAGGCATCATTTTAATTTCTACAATTTCCGTAATTATCGGGATTACTTTCTATCAATACCAAAAGACGGAACGTGCGCTTGATGTGCTCAAAAATTTATCGAGCCCTCGTGCATTGGTAATTCGTGATGGTGTGGAGAAAAGAGTTCCTGGTCGTGAAGTAGTACCGGATGACATTATTATCCTTCACGAAGGCGATCGTGCTCCAGCCGATGCAGTACTCCTTGAAGCATCTAACCTGTTGATTGATGAATCCATTCTCACTGGTGAGTCCGTTCCTGTAATGAAGAATGCAGCCTCCACAAGTCCGGATAATGAGATTCAAACATTCAGCGGTACACTTGTCCTGTCAGGAAGGGGAGTAGCTAAAGTCAAGTTCACGGGATTGCAAACTGAGCTAGGAAAAATTGGTGTATCACTAAAGTCGATTGAAGAAGACGATACCCGTTTGCAGAAAGAGATGAAGGTGTTGGTCCGGAATTTTGCTTTGGCCGGCATAGTCATCACGCTCGTGGTGATTGGTATGTTTTATTTTACACGAGGTGATTTATTGCATGCCATACTGACGGGCTTATCGGCAGCCATGGCTATTCTGCCTGAGGAATTTCCGGTTGTACTCACCGTGTTTCTGGCTTTAGGGGCATGGGGATTATCCAAGAAAAATGTACTCACACGAAAGTCCTCAGCCATAGAAACATTGGGCAGTGCTACTGTTTTGTGCAGCGATAAAACCGGCACCATCACACAAAACAAAATGGAGGTGAGTGCTCTCTTTACAGAGGGTAGACTTTTTGATAAAAAAGATTTCGATCTAAGAGGCGATGAGATGAAGCAAATGGCTTTTGCTGCTCACCAGGCCTGCGTTCCAGATTCGTTAGACCCAATGGAACGGGCCATGATTGCATTCTCAGAAAGTCTTGGACACGATCGCACATCAACAGCTATAAAAGATTATCCTTTTACTCGCGAATTGATGGCCATGACACGTGTAATTAAAAATCAGGACACTAATCAAGCTAAAGCCTATTGTAAAGGTGCACCTGAGGTAGTTTTTCAACTTTGTCATTTGAGCGAGAGTGAACTTCAGAAGAACACAAAAGCGGTACGTGAATTAGCAGCCAAAGGTCTAAGAGTTTTAGCTGTTGCTATTGCGAATGGCATTGATATGAATTCACTGCCAGCTAGTCAAACGGGTTTTAATTTTTCTCTTTTAGGGTTGGTTGGGTTAGCCGATCCTATTCGACCTGAAGTTCCGCAAGCTGTTCAAGATTGTTTAACGGCTGGTGTTAAAGTGATCATGATCACGGGCGATTATCCGGAGACGGCAAAAAGTATTGCCCGTCAAATCGGGTTGCCCGAGGATGGTAAAATCATAACCGGTTCTGAGTTGGCCATTTTGACCGAACCTGATTTAAAACAAAAAATTGCCAGCACCAATGTGTTTGCCCGCGTGCTGCCCGAACAGAAACTGCGAATCGTGAATGCGTTGAAGGCTAATGGCGAAATAGTAGCTATGACGGGTGATGGTGTGAACGATGCGCCAGCACTCAAAGCATCACACATTGGAGTGGCCATGGGCATGAAGGGCACGGACGTTTCTCGTGAGGCGGCCGCGCTCGTATTGCTCGATGATAATTTTGCATCTATCGTAATGGCCATCAGGCAGGGTCGCAAAATTTTTGACAATCTTCAGAAAGCGATGGCATACATTCTGGCCATTCACATTCCTATCATTGGACTCACACTACTGCCCGCATTCATCCCTTCGCTGCCACTTTTACTTTTGCCGTTACATATAGTGTTTATGGAGTTGATTATTGATCCGGTTTGTTCTATCGCATTTGAATCAGAAGCCGAGGAGCAAGACATTATGAACCGGCCACCCAGACCTTCGGGTGTGAAATTTTTTGGAACCCAAAGAATTTTATTCAGCCTTTTTCAGGGTACGCTTTTGTTAGTGATGGTGATTGTTGTCTATTGGTTGTCTATTCAAGAAGGTCATACCGAAGGCGAGGTGAGAGCCATTGCTTTTTCTTCTCTGATCATTGGCAATATCTTTTTGATCCTAACCAATCTGTCGAAAACACGATCGGTTTGGTATGTTATAAAAGAAAGAAATCCTGCCGTGATATTTCTTTTAAATGGAGCGGTATTGATGTTGCTGTGCATTCTCTATATTCCGGCCCTTCGCGAAATTTTTGCTTTTGAATTTCCAGGTTACCAACATTTTATTTCTTCGATTGTGGGTGCGACAATCGTACTCTTCGTACTGGAAATCACGAAATTCAGAAAAGTAAAAAATACCCAAAACACATAACGAACCAATGGTTAGAAATAACGTTTACCTTTACAACGTCTAACAGGAATTATGGCTTTTTGGAAGCGGATCAGGAAGTGGGGTTTTATAACAGCAGGAGGCATCGTTGTTGCCGTGATCGGCTGTAACATTTGGGTGATTCAATCCACACAAGCCAGAGTTTTTTCTGACATCGATAAAATTCCACATAACAAAGTAGCACTGGTGTTAGGCACCAGCAGTCGGTTGGTGAATGGAAGTCCCAATCCATTTTTTGTGAACCGTATGTCGCGTGCGGCCGAGTTGTACAAGCTGGAAAAGGTGGAGCATTTTATTCTGAGCGGGTCTCAAACTGCATATTACAATGAACCTGAAACTATGCGAGGAGCCTTGATGGCCTTAGGCGTTCCAGATTCAGCAATCACCTTGGATCATTCCGGGCAGCGTACGTTTGATTCCATAGTACGGAGTAGGGAGATTTTTGGGCAAGACAGTCTCACCATTATCACACAACCTTTTCATTCTTACCGGGCTTTGTTTATCAGCGACCACGTAAGTGTTAACGCGGTGGCCGTGGTAGCGAACGAACCAAATTTAGAAACTGGCTTAACAGTTTATATTCGTGAATACTTTGCCCGCACGAAAGCTGTGCTTGATCTATATCTCCTGAACACCAGCCCCAAATACTTGGGCGAGAAAGAGCCATTGAAGATTTAACGCGAATTAATCCTATCTTTAAACTATGAAGACCTTCATCCTGACGGGAGACGAATCACACCAGGAAGCCATTCGTGCATTAGCAAAATCACTTGATATATAGCTTTTGGAGATGACCGAAAAGGAAGAGAATGATGGACTCTTACTGGCGATGGAAGAGGGAAAGAAATATGGCCGCATGACAGAGGCGGAAACAAAAACTTTTCTCGAAAATCTCGGGAAGTGAAAATTTTAGTTGATAAAAGTTTTGAACGCGATTCAAAACGACTGCCCGTTCAGGTACAGCAACAATTAAAGGTAATACTTCAACGCTTAGAAGTAGCCGAATCAATCCAACAACTTGATGTAACAAAAATGTAAGGTGCGTCAAACGCTTATCGCTTGCGATTCGGAAATTATTGGGTAGGATTTTATTTGGAAGATGGAAACCTTATTCTATCCAGAGTCTTAAACAGGAAAGACATTTATAGATACTTCCCTAGGAAATGACTAGGTTTTAAGCTGCCTAAAACTTTTCCGGCCCTCTCCGTTTAATCCATTATTTTTACCACGATTAACCTGATATGATCAGAAGCTCTTGGGGGATAAATTCCCTCTTCCTGTCCTTTCTTGGCTTGTTTTTGTGTTTTTCTATTTCTGCCCAGGAAACGGTGGTGCAAGGAAAAGTTACTGATGCCAGTTCTGGAGACCCCATACCGTTTGTTAATGTTTATTTTAAAGGAACTCAAATCGGGATGACCACCGATTTTGACGGCAACTACCTGATCAAAACCAAAACGCCAACCGACTCATTGATCGCTGCTTACGTGGGGTTCAAGAATAGGGTTAAAGTAGTTAAGATTAATGCCACACAAACCATTAATTTTCAATTGGAGGAAGATATCACGGCACTGCAAGATGTAGTGGTGAAAGCAGGGGAGAACCCGGCCTTTGAAATCTTGCGCAGGGTGCAGCGCAACAAAGATCAAAACGATAAACGAAAACTATCCTGCTACGAATACGACACGTACACGAAAATTGAAATTGATGTCGATAATATCTCAGATAAATTCCGTCAGAAGAAAATAATGCAAAAGGTCACTGCGGTGCTGGATAGTATTGAACGAATTGCCGGTGAAGATGGAAAACCGATTCTGCCCATGTTGATTACGGAAAGCGTATCAAAAGTTTATTACCGCGATAATCCATCCTTGAAAAAAGAATTGATCCTGAACACCAGAATAACAGGTGTGGGTGTGTCCGATGGCACTACAGTAACGCAAATGGTTGGCTCCTCATTTCAGGAGTATAATTTTTATCAGAACTGGC
>JANNQJ010000114.1:0-1772 GCA_031400675.1 Cyclobacteriaceae bacterium | reverse complement strand
TATTCCAGATTTGTTGGTTAGCCTAGTTTGATTAAAATAACCAAACCAAGTTTGTTCAGCATACTCAACCTCCTTTTCCTGAGCTTGAACAGTAGAAGATATTAAAAAAAATAAAATCAGGCTTATCCACTTACACATTCGGTTGAGGAGTTGTGCGCAAATAAGGTTTAATTCTTTTATGTCCCTTCGGGAATTTAGCCGGAATATCTTCATCCTTCACTGCCATAGTAATAATTACATCTTCACCATGCTTCCAGTTAGCGGGTGTAGCCACACTATACTGTGCTGTAAGTTGCAGGCTTTCAACCACACGGAAGATCTCATCAAAATTTCTTCCGGTGGAGGCCGGGTATGTAATCATCAACTTCACTTTTTTATCGGGGCCGATAATGAATACAGAACGAACGGTGAACTTATCCACATTCGGATGAACCATTCCATACAGATTAGCCACCTTAAACTCAGGGTCTGCAATGAGTGGATAGTTTATTTTTGTGTTTTGCGTTTCATTGATGTCATTAATCCACTTCAAATGCGAATCGAGTGGGTCTGCACTGATGGCAAGTACTTTAACATTCATCTTTTGAAATTTATCAGTCAGTTTAGACATAGCACCCAATTCCGTTGTGCAAACCGGTGTGAAGTCGGCTGGGTGAGAAAATAGAATACCCCAGCTATTGCCAAGCCATTCATGAAATTTTACAGTGCCCTCAGTGGTTTCTGCTGTGAAATCAGGGGCGATGTCGCCTAATTGTAATGACATAGTTTTCGATTTTAGTTGGTAAAACATTTATTAAGATTGCTAAAATAAATAAAAAAGGTGGTCCGTTGCCAGACCACCTTTTAAACCAAGTATTCTATTGTTCTAAATTCACGCTAATTCGAACCGATCAAGGTTCGTCACCTTACTCCACGCTGCCACAAAGTCCTTCACAAATTTTTCTTGACCATCTTCACATGCATACACTTCAGCAAGGGCTCTGAGTTCTGAGTTCGAGCCGAAGATAAGATCGACACGGGTACTAGTCCACTTAAGCTCGCCTGTCGCACGATCACGACCTTCAAAAACATCTGTAGAACCAGCGATACCCTTCCACGTTGTACCTAAATCCAATAGGTTTACAAAGAAGTCGTTGGTAAGTGTCTCTGTACGATTCGTGAATACTCCAAGTTTCGATTTATCAAAGTTCGCGTTAAGTACACGCATACCCCCTACCAGTGCAGTCATCTCCGGAGCAGTCAATGTCAATAATTGCGCCTTGTCAACTAGCATTTCCTCTGCCGATACGCTGTACTTCTTCTTCATATAGTTGCGGAAGCCGTCACCGTTTGGCTCCAGAACAGCAAATGATTCTACATCAGTTTGCGTTTGTGAAGCATCCACACGGCCAGGCGTGAACGGAACAGTCACATTATTACCGGCATTCGTTGCTGCCTTTTCAATACCCGCACATCCTCCCAAAACAATCAAGTCAGCGATCGATACCGCTTTACCAGACTGCGCACTGTTGAAATCTTTTTGAATTCCTTCAAGTGTCTTAATAACTTTCGAGAGTTGAGCCGGATTGTTAGCCTCCCAATCCTTCTGTGGAGCAAGACGAATACGCCCACCATTTGCACCACCACGTTTATCCGAACCACGGAAAGTTGATGCGGAAGCCCAAGCAGTCGATACCAATTCAGATACAGATAGTCCGGAAGCAAGGATCTTAATCTTCAATGCAGCGATATCTTTATCATCAATCAATTTATGTGCAACAGCCGGAATAGGA
>JANNQJ010000113.1:0-2573 GCA_031400675.1 Cyclobacteriaceae bacterium | reverse complement strand
TGTTGAAAACCTGAAGAAGCAATCCAAGAACATCAAAGGTTCACAGGAAATTACCCAGATCGCTACAATCTCTTCTAACAATGATGCAGAAATTGGCAAAATGATTGCCACTGCCATGGAGAAAGTTGGTAAAGATGGTGTGATTACGGTAGAAGAAGCAAAAGGAACAGAGACTGAAGTGAAGACTGTAGAAGGTATGCAATTCGATCGCGGTTACCTCTCCCCTTACTTCGTGACCAATACTGAGAAAATGGAAGCTGACTTAGAAAGTCCTTACATTTTGATCTACGATAAAAAAGTTTCTTCAATGAAGGAATTACTTCCGATTCTCGAAGCAACTGCACAAACTGGAAAACCTTTATTGATCATTGCGGAAGAAGTAGAAGGCGAAGCCCTTGCGACTTTAGTGGTGAACAAAATCCGCGGTGCACTGAGAGTGGCGGCTGTTAAGGCTCCTGGCTTTGGTGACCGCAGAAAAGCTATGTTGGAAGATATCGCAATCCTCACAGGAGGTAAAGTGATTTCTGAAGAAACAGGCATGAAGCTGGAAGACGCTAAGTTGGAATATCTTGGTCGTGCTGAGAAAATCAACATTGATAAAGATAATACTACCATTGTGAATGGTGCTGGTAAAAAAGCGGAAATCACGGGGCGTATTAGCCAGATCAAAGCTCAAATAGAAACTACTACTTCAGATTACGATAAAGAAAAGTTACAAGAACGTCTTGCTAAACTTTCTGGTGGTGTAGCTATTCTGTACATCGGTGCTGCTACTGAAGTTGAAATGAAAGAAAAGAAAGACCGTGTTGATGATGCATTGCATGCAACGCGTGCCGCTGTTCAAGAAGGTATCATCCCTGGTGGTGGTGTGGCGTACATTCGCGCTATCGAAGCTCTTAAGAGTGTTGAAACAGACAATGATGATCAGGCGACTGGAGTTAACATCGTTCGTCTTGCATTAGAGTCTCCGCTTCGCGTGATCGCTGAAAATGCAGGTCAGGAAGGTTCTGTTATCGTGAACAAAGTACGCGATGGTAAGAAAGACTTCGGTTACAATGCTAGCGAGAACAAGTTCGAAGACTTCTTCGCAGCAGGCATTATTGATCCTACGAAAGTAGCGCGTCTTGCCCTTGAAAATGCTGCTTCTATTGCCGGCCTACTCTTAACTACCGAAGCTGTAGTTTCTGAGATTCCGGAAGAAAAAGCTGAACCTGCTATGCCGCACGGTGGCGGAATGGGCGGAATGATGTAATCTGATTTTCATCAAAATAAGAAAGCCTCACCTGAATAAGGTGGGGCTTTTCTTTGGTATTGAACTGGATTCTGGTCACTGGATTCTGGCGCAACACAAACAATCCAGAATCTAGAATCCAGAATCGCGGTTTTATTCCTCCTTTTTAATAATTTAGCACTCAATATATTTCTACTCTTATGGTAATTCACAACTCCTTTGCAGATTTTGTTCTCTTCCTGTACGTACACATGGCTCATGCCGATGGTGAATTTCACGAACTGGAATTGAGTCTGGTGAAAGACAAAATGCTTAAACTTTTTCACCCAGAGGACGTGGATATTGACTCAAGACTAAACGAAGCAATAACCCAATATAATGCCTTTGATAAGACCCAGTTAAGAATATTGTACCGCGATACATTTGATCACTTTCCCAATGTAAAGTTTGCTCAGAAGTATAAAGTATACACCGATATGTACGATATCATTAATGCGGATGGAAAGATTGAAGAATCAGAGACGAGAGCATTGAATGAACTGAAAGAAATTATTGACATTAGCGCTGAAGTAAGTCATCAAAAATAATATCTTATTTTGGCCAATAAAAAAGCTGCTCAAATAGGCAGCTTTTTTATTTCATTAAAGTCCCCTATACTTTATAAGTGTAGGAGACTTATTTATATCTCTGATTTCTTACTGGCCAGATTGTACAACATAAATGCCATGGCTGCAAAGAACAGTACTGCCAAAATTTGATAACCTCCTGCACCAAGCATATTAGTCAATCCGTGTTCAGCGCTGACCTTCTGAAGGGCTTTGAATATATCTTCATCAACCGAGAGTAATGCTACAACTACCCCAGCCAAAGCGCCACCTGCAATCAACCCGGTTGCAAACAAACTTCCTCTTCCTAAATCATCCTCCACTGCAACTTCGTTTTTCTTGGCAGCTCTCCAGTCGATTACACCTTTAATAGCTCCGCCAATGAAAATCGGAAGAGTTGTAGAAAGAGGTAAGTAAAGACCAATCGCAAATGCCAATGCCTTGATGCCGCATAATTCAATCATCACTGCAATAAAAACGCCCACCATCACAAATTGCCAATCCAAATTGAACGACAAGATTCCCTTCGCCAAGGTTGCCATTAATGTGGCCTGTGGGGCCGAGTACTTATCACTTCCGATCGCATGTGTAATTCCCTGAGAGATCATATCCGCTGTCGGTGTATCAAGCACCTTTACTACAAGTCCAATAGCGATGGATGAAACAATTGCTCCAATAAATAATGCCAATTGCTGATAGCGCGGTGTTGCCCCAACAATGTAACCCGTTTTTAAATC
>JANNQJ010000112.1:0-8266 GCA_031400675.1 Cyclobacteriaceae bacterium | reverse complement strand
GCTCCGCGGATCAGGGATATGCCTCCAATGTCTATCTTCTCAATATTATCTTCTTCACTTCCGCCTTTCGCAACGGTCTCTTCAAATGGATACAGGTCAACTATTACTAAATCGATAGGTGGAATTTTATACTCTCCTGCTTGTTTCACGTCATTGGCATCGTCACGTCTATATAATATGCCACCGAAAATGGTGGGGTGAAGTGTCTTAACCCGTCCGCCAAAAATGGAAGGATATCCCGTGAGTGTCTCAACGGGAGTAACCTTGTACCCGAGCTTTTCAATAAACTCTTGCGTTCCACCCGTAGATACAAATTCCACTCCCGCTTTACCCAAAAGATGAACAATCGGGTCGAGGTTGTCTTTATAAAAAACTGAGATTAAGGCTCTGGTAATCTTGCGGTTAGACATGATTCAATTTACGATTTTAGATTTAAGGATTTTAGATTTTACGAACCCTTGGTTTGAAGGCGCAATTCTACAATCTAAAATCTACAATCTAAAATGTTACTTTCTGTTAGCCAGATAAACCCCTCCTATAATCGTTGCCATTCCTATATAATGACCAGCATACAGGTGCTCTCCATCAAGAACACCCCACATCACGGCTACAATTGGAATAATGTAGGTAACAGAACTTGCGAAAATTGGCGAACTGATTTTAATAAGTCTGGTGAAAAGTAAAGTAGCCACAGAAGTACTCATGATACCGAGCAAAACAACATACCCGCATGCCTTCCATGCACCGGGCACTTCAGTAAGTTTCGTTACGAATTCGGTGAAGCCAAAAAGATAAATAATAGCTAATGGTCCTATAAATAATAATGCAAGACTGGTTATTGTCATCGAGCCAAGTCCCGAAAGCTGGAATTTTAGAAAATTCACATTGCAGCCATAGAAAATACAAGCAATCACAATCAGAAATGCATAGTAATTAACACCGCCTAGCTGCCCACCACTGCGCGCCATAATCAGTAATACCGTTCCAATAAGGCCAAGTAAAAACCCAAAAGCTGCGAGTGGCTTAAATTTTTGATCGAACAGGATGATTCCAATAATGAGTGTAAAAATTGGAGTAAGCGAATTCATAACTCCAGCGATTGAACTCTCCATTCTTGTTTGAGCAATGGCAAATAAAAATGCTGGAATGAATATACCCATCATGCCAGAAGCAAAGGGTTTCCAGTATTGTTCTTTAGGCAGTTCCTTTAGTCTCGAAAAAGCAAATGGCAGCAATACAAGACAGGCTGATGTTACACGCAAGGCTCCTACTTCATCCGGAGCGAACACAACTAATCCTCGCTTCATGAGAATGAACGATGTTCCCCAAATGAGGGCGAGTATAATCAGTAAGAAAATAGCAGTGAATCGGGAGTTATCAGACATTGGAGTTAGAGGTTAGTTGCTTGAGCAAGCTGAAAATTTGAAATTTCTGTTCCCAAATCAAACCCGATTCTTGCTTTAATTTTAAAACAGGAAATAAAATATCCGTGTATGCTTACTGGTCTTATCGAGAATGGCAAAAGTGATTCGTTAATTGTCAGAATCAGGATGGCCGGGATTAAGAGATTAGCAAGATTTTCTTACAATGAATAACGGAGGGATCAAACTAGAAGTATATCCTCACAAACCACTTCTCGCACCTTAATCCTGAAAATCCATAAATCCTGACTATCCTGATTCAGACAATTTTAAACAAGCTCACCTGTGAACACTTCACTAAAGTTTTCACTGATCTCATCCAGAATAGCATACAGTTCAGCGGGCTCAAGTGTTTCCACCAAACGTGCGCGATAGGGTTTAAAGTTTGGTAGTCCTTTGAAGTAGTTTGTGTAATGTCTCCGCATCTCCAGCACACCCGTTCGGTCTCCTTTCCACCGAATGGAAAAGTCTAGATGTTTTTTGGTGACGCTCACTCTTTCTGTTATATCAGGCGGTGGTGCGTGTTCACCGTATTGCATAAAATGTTTGATCTCATTGAATATCCACGGGTGCCCGATGGAGGCACGGCCAATCATCACGCCATCTACACCGTAACGGTTTTTATATTCCAGTACTTTCTCAGGTGAGTCCATATCTCCATTTCCAAAAATTGGAATGTGTACGCGTGGATTCTCTTTCAGTTTCCCGATCAATGTCCAGTCGGCAGCACCTTTGTACATCTGCGCGCGCGTACGACCGTGAATGGTGAGGGCTTGTATTCCCACATCTTGCAACCGCTCCGCTACTTCCAGAATATTTTTTGTAGAGTCATCCCATCCTAAACGTGTTTTTACAGTGACCGGCAAATGTGTGGCCTTCACAACAGCTTCTGTCATTCTCACCATCAGCGGTATGTCTTGTAAAAGTGCTGCGCCCGCACCACGACAAGCCACTTGTTTTACCGGACAACCGTAGTTGATGTCAATTAGATTGGGGTTTACCTCGGTAGCAATCTCTGTCGATTGCTTCATGTGCTCCACATCACTGCCAAAAAGCTGCACACCAATGGGGCGTTCGTATTCAAAAATATCAAGCTTCTGCCTGCTCTTAACCGCATCGCGAATGAGGCCTTCGGAAGAAATGAATTCAGTATACATCATATCGGCTCCGTTTTCCTTGCACACAGCACGGAAAGGTGGATCACTCACATCCTCCATGGGGGCGAGCAGCAGAGGAAATTCCCCTAATTCGATATTGCCGATTTTTACCATCGCTTATTTGGAATAGGGTATAAAGGATAGGGTATACGGGTTGCAATCCGAATTGCCCTATACCTTATCCCCATATTACCATATACCTGCTATTTTAAAATGCAAAGATAATAGACTATTCGCAGGTTTTGTAGATTTTTGATTGCTTCAAAAGAAGGACGAATTTCATTATGCATGATTTAAGAGAGTCGCTGGTTTCAGATCGGAACCCAATCGTTTCATTAATTTTTATTTTGTTGATGGTGATGGTTGGATTCATTGCTCTTGGCCCTGCGCTTGGCTTAGGAATCTCCTCCTTGTTTTACGATGGAAACCTCCTAGTGGAACTTATAAAATCTCCTCCAGATTCCTCGATTTTTTTTCCTCTTATGATTACCCAGGGGATTACGAGTTTAATGGGCCTGATTATTATTCCAATTCTCTATCTCAGGTTTAGCGAACACAAATCGATTGTTCCTTTCTTTCAGCGAGAACGAGACATCACAAAAATATTTATAATCATTCCTTTACTGGGAATTAGTTTTCTCATCGCCATTTCTCCTATTACGGAATGGAACATGAGTTTCCAGTTCCCGGAAGTATTGAACGAATTTGGCTTTTGGGCACGCGCACAAGAAGATAAAATGATGGAGATGACAAAACTTCTGACAAATTTCAATTCAACACCAGAATTTCTTTTAGGCCTTGTAGTGATTGCTGTATTGCCGGGCATTGGCGAAGAGTTGGTTTTCAGAGGATTGATCCAGAACGAGCTTTGGCGAAGCAGTAAAAACATTCATGTGGCCATCTGGCTCTCTGCATTTTTATTCAGTGCCATACACATGCAATTCTTTGGATTTGTGCCTCGCCTATTATTGGGCGCACTGTTCGGGTATTTGTATTACTGGTCGGGGAATCTTCTCATTCCCATGGTGGCCCACTTCTTTCACAATGGATTTACCCTTACGATGATTCATTTATACAATCAAGGATCAACAGAAGTCAATATCGACAGTGAGGAATCTGCTCCGCTATTTTTGGTAGCGTTATGCGGTGTGGTTACATTTGTGTTGCTCTACTTTTTTAGAAAACATTATACGCCCGAACAACACCCATCGTGACCAAACCTTTTTCAAAATACAACAACCTTACGCAACGTCTCATTACAGGCTTACTGGGGTCTGCAGCAATTATTTTTGGTGTGAGTTATAGTGAGTGGATTTATTTTGGTCTTTTCTTTTTCATATGTCTCTTCTCACTTCTTGAGTTTTATAAGCTATCAGGATTGGATGGCATGATCCCGCTAAAGACATTGGGGACGATTATTGGATTAGTCGTTTTCTCTCTTTCTTTCTTTATTGAACAACAAACAATTTCTCATCGTTATTATTTTCTGATTTTTCCATTGGTAGCTGTAGTCTACCTGATTAAGCTCTATAAAAAAACAGAACACAAACCCTTTACGAATATTGCTTTTACTTTTCTGGGGGTGTTTTATGTAGCAATGCCTTTCGCGTTATTGAATCATGCCGTATTCAGCGAAACCATCCGCAATGGAAATGTAGAATCGCATTACAATTATGAAATCATTCTCGGTTCACTCCTGATCTTATGGGCCAGCGATACGGGCGCTTATTTTGCCGGAACACTTTTTGGAAAACACAAACTGTTTGAACGCATTTCACCTAAAAAATCGTGGGAAGGATTTTGGGGAGGTGCTGCCCTGGCTATCGCTATGACGTATGTTTTAACACTCTTCTTCCACAGCCTAACATTGGTTGACTGGATGATCGTCAGTTTGATCATCATCATTGGAGGAACGTTTGGTGACCTAGTGGAATCACTACTCAAGCGCAGCATTGAAATTAAAGATTCTGGCGACAGCCTTCCGGGACATGGTGGTTTCCTCGACCGCTTTGACGGGCTGTTGATTTCAGCACCCTTTATTGTAGCATATCTTGAGATTTTCTAAGCGATTGCGATTTTCTCAGACGTTTTGATTTTCTATAAAAGAAGATGCTGAAATATTAATTTATCTATCTTTGCAACCGTTTTCTATCTGAATTCAGATTCATTTAATTCTAGTTTTCATTTATGGGTTATATAGAGCCGGCTCCCCTGTTAGACAAAGAAAATCCGTTTGAAGCCATGATTTCGCGCTTTCGCGTGGCTTCGCAAATGCTCGGATTAGAAGAAGAAGTGTACAACGTATTAAAATCTCCTGCCCGTCAGGTAATTGTGTCGTTACCCATAACCATGGATGATGGCAGCATTAAAGTGTTTGAAGGGTACCGCGTTATTCACTCTACTATTTTAGGTCCATCTAAAGGCGGTATTAGGTATGATCCTCACGTAAACCTGGACGAAGTAAAAGCGCTGGCGGCCTGGATGACCTGGAAATGTGCCGTGGTGGATATTCCATACGGTGGAGCGAAAGGTGGTATCACGTGTAACCCGCGCGAAATGTCTGCTGGTGAAATTGAACGCCTTACCCGTGCTTATACTGGCGCCATGATTGATGTCTTTGGTCCTGACCGTGACATACCCGCACCTGACATGGGAACAGGCCCCAGAGAAATGGCTTGGTTGATGGATGAATATTCCAAAACACGAGGCATGACCGTAAATGCTGTTGTTACCGGTAAACCAATTGTACTCGGTGGTTCATTGGGAAGAACAGAGGCAACCGGTCGCGGTGTCATGGTGTCTGCATTGGCTGCGATGGAAAAATTAAAAATCAATCCATACAAAGCGACTTGTGCTGTTCAGGGATTTGGAAATGTTGGTTCGTGGGCTGCCAAGCTTTTATCCGAGCGCGGATTGATTGTACAGGCTGTAAGTGATTTATCGAGCGCTTACTATAATGAGAAAGGACTTGATATTGAAGCGGCTGTAAAATATCGGGATGCTAACAAAGGCTCGTTGGAAGGATTTGCAGGTGCGGAAAAAATCAGTGGAGAAGATATTCTTACACTTGCTGTGGATGTGCTGGTACCTGCCGCTACCGAGGACGTGATCACACCAGCGAACGCACCCAATATAAAAGCGAAATTAATCGTAGAGGGCGCCAATGGCCCAACTTCTTCAAAGGCAGACAACATCATTAACGAGAAAGGTATTATGGTAGTGCCCGATATTTTGGCAAATGCTGGAGGTGTTACCGTTTCGTATTTTGAGTGGGTGCAAAACCGCCTCGGATATAAGTGGGAAGCCGACCGCGTGAACCGCAGATCGGACCGCATCATGAAAGATGCGTTTAACAACGTGTTTAAAACATCGCAAGATTATAAAGTACCCATGCGCATTGCGGCCTACATGGTAGCGATTGATAAAGTAGCGAAGACGTATAAGTATCGCGGAGGGTTCTAATCAATTTCAAATTCTAGATTTAACATTTTGAATTTTGAACTATAAATCTTGAATTATCAATGACCATTCACAAAGAAGGAAGAACACTTTTATTCGTTCTGTTGATTGTTTTAGTAGCCATCATTCTCGGTTTCGATTATTTTTTGCCGGAAGCAAATGTGCTTCGTAATATCGTGATCGGAGGCTATGTTGTATTCTACCTGATCGTTCTACAATTCTTTCGCAGTCCAAAAATCACCATTGATAAAAATGCCAAACACGTAATTGCTCCTGCTGATGGTAAAGTGGTGGTAATTGAAGAAGCAGATGAACCTGAATACTTAAAAGGAAAGAGAAAACAAATTTCGATTTTCATGTCACCCATCAATGTGCATGTGAATCGCATGCCAGTAGCTGGATCTATTAGTTACTATAAGTACCACGCAGGAAAATATTTAGTAGCCTGGCATCCAAAATCCAGTACAGAAAATGAACGTACTACGGTAGTCGCTAAAATGAGCAATGGCACCGAAATTCTTTTCCGGCAAATTGCCGGTGCATTAGCGCGAAGAATCAAGTGTTATGTACAACAAGGTCAGCAGTTTGAGCAGGGTCAGGAGTTTGGTTTTATTAAATTCGGATCGCGGGTCGATATTTTTTTACCGCTGAACGCGATCGTTAAAGTAAACATTGGCGACAAAACTACGGGAGGAAGGACGGTAATTGCAGAGTTTTAAGTGAGTATTCAACCTGCTTTCAATGTTTTGATGGTATTTTATTACCTACCGGTCGTTATCCCGCCTGTGATTTCGTACCTTTAATCTTTCAATTTTTCTTACCTTCTTAGGTGAGAATCATTTATCCAAATTCTAATGAGTAAGACGCTAAAATTCGCACGTACCCGAGCTGATTTCTTTGTTACGCTTTCGCAACGCGTGAATGCATATTTTTCAGCGAAGAATATTCAACGAACCGCTAATGCAGAAATGGTAGTGAAAACCATTTTCATGTTGTCATTATATTCCATTCCTTATTTTTTAATGATTAGTGGCATATTCACCAGCGTTTGGATGATGTGGGTGCTCTATGCAGTTATGGGGTTTGGCAAAGCAGGCATTGGTTTGTCCATTATGCACGATGCCAATCACGGAGCATACTCAACCAAGAGTTGGGTAAATAATTTAATGGGTTCCACGCTAAACCTGGTTGGCGCACTTTCCTTCAATTGGAAAGTTCAGCACAATGTGCTCCACCATACCTACACTAACGTACATGAAGTAGATGAGGACATCAGCCCACGCGGAGTGCTTCGAATGGCACCTGGGTCGGAATGGAAACCCTTTCATCGCTTTCAACATCTTTACGCTTGGTTTCTTTACGGACTACTGACCTTTGTTTGGATCTTATTTAAAGATTTCGATCGGTTAGCGCGTTATCATAGAGATGGCCTTGTAAAGAAGCAAAAAGCTTCCATTGCACGAGAGTGGTCAATTTTGATACTTACCAAAGCAGTTTATTTTAGTTATGTGTTTGTATTGCCGTTGGTACTGTTGCCGGTAACCTGGTGGCAAGTGTTTGTCGGGTTCTTCATTATGCATTACATCGCGGGTTTTATATTGGCAATCATTTTCCAACCTGCACACGTGATAGAAGGAACAGAATATCCTGTAGCGGATGAGGATGGAAATTTAGAAAACAACTGGGCCATCCATCAGTTACACACCACTACCAATTTTGGTCACAGGCATAAAATCTTTTCATGGTATGTAGGCGGACTCAACTATCAGGTTGAACATCACCTGTTCCCGAATATTTGCCACGTACACTATCGAGAAATCGCTAAGATTGTAGAAGCAACAACAAAAGAATTTGGTCTTCCTTATAAATCAAAGGATACGTTTATGAAGGCCATGGTTGCACATGCACGATTGTTGAAGGAGCTTGGTAAAAAACCGATGGTAACTGCTAAGATTGCCGTTGCAGCATAGAAATTCCTGATCCCAAATATTATTTTTTTTTGCGAAATTGGCACTCAGCCACTACTTTTTGTGCTTATGTCGAGCGCAATGATGTAATAGAAATAAACGCAATAACTTTAGCCAAAGTGTTGTGCGTCAGTTTACAAGACACCACGCTATTGACAGAAAAATTATCGTTAAAAAAACAATATGAAATTAACTCTTACTTCCATTATTTCGCTGACAATCGGATTCAGTTGCTTAGCTCAAAGCAATGAAAAGAAATCAA
>JANNQJ010000111.1:0-2702 GCA_031400675.1 Cyclobacteriaceae bacterium | reverse complement strand
GAAGACAGGTGTTATGGATGCCACACCCGAAAATGAATCTGATCCTGTTGAACCCTTTGACTTTAACTTCAAAATCAAAACCCTGACTGGGGAAACTGTTGACTTCACACAATTTCAGGGAAAAGTAGTCTTTATAAACTTGTGGGCAACCTGGTGCGGTCCGTGTCGTGTTGAAATGCCTTCGATACAAAAACTTTACGAAAGTTTGGATACGGAAAAAATTCAGTTCATTTTACTTTCACTCGACAACGATGAAGACTTATCTAAAATAGTGAAGTATGTAAAGAAAAATAATTACACATTTCCTGTCTATCAACCGAAAGGGTTTCTTCCTGCTCAACTACAAATTCCTTCTATTCCCACCACAATTATTATTGATGCTCAGGGAAATTTAGTTTCTAAAAAAGTGGGTACGACTAATTTTAATACCGAAAAGTTCAAAAAGTATTTAGAGGGGTTAGCAAATTGAGATTGAATCTAACAATACCAGGATGAACCCTGTTAATCAAGTTACTTTTCACCATAAATTATAAGGGCGTTTGAATCAATGATAACGTTGCCATCAGGATATTTCTCACTCACCAACGTATAAACTTCGTCTTTGATTTTAGCTTTCATGGCATCATCCGCTTTGCTAAGGGCAGCGACAAAAGGAGCAGCCACTTCGGTCATCATGTTCCAATACACATTGGTTGTTACGCACTTTAATTTACCAGCGATTGCTTTTTCACTGGTGTTTTTCAAACCGGCTTGAATGAACAAGTCTTGAATCAGGCCACTTTTAGCACATCGAAACATGCCCGGGGCTCCTGGAGCTGGAGGAGCCAACTCCATATTTTTATTGATGGTGCCGCCAATGGCTGTCACCCAAAAATTTTGTTCAGGTACATTCCAAACCGAAGTGGCTATTCTTCCTCCAGGTTTTAGTACACGTGCCATTTCTTTAGCTGCTAAAAGCATATCGGGGAAAAACATAAAGCCAAAACGACAGCTTATTGCATCAAAGGTGTTGTCGGCAAACGGAAGTTCAGACACATCACAGGCAACGGTTTCAATGTTTGTAATTCCTCTTTTTGCTGCATTCTCCCTGGCAATTGCGAGCATGTCTTCAGAGAGGTCCGTGATCACCACTTTTCCACCTTTCAACATAGTGGCGATTGTCAATCCTGGCTCTCCAGTTCCCGAAGCAATATCCAGCACCACATCCGCCCCTTTCGGATCTATCAGACGGATAATTTCATCCCCTTTTGGCTTTAAAAAGTCCATCATCAAATCATCCCATTTTTTCCAGCCGGGAGAAAATTTATTCCATGCTGCCTTTTGTTGTTCGCGGATTTCTTCCAGTTGTTGTTCCATCCTCTTTATTTATTTAAAGTCAAAATGAAATCGAAGATAACCTTATAGCGGACATGTTAGTGTTAATTTATTAAGAAATGTATTAAAAAAACGCAGGAGCTCCTTTAATGAAACGAAAGTAGTGAGGATACCGAACCCTGCCATTGCACAAACCCATCGTTGCATCACTTGCGTATCCAATGTTATTTGCTTTAAGCTTTTTTTTCCGTATTCCAAAAATGGAGCGAAATAGTGAGTAGGAGCAAAAAAATTAACCCAAGGATGCTTGCTTCTAATCCAAAATCCCCACCATTAATCCATGCAGGTGCATTACTAAATATTGGTGTCAGTAAGCTGATTTCCTTTTCTCCGCTTACACCAAAACCAAGCACAGTCCCTTGCGTTAAATTTGCCATAAAGTGAAGGCCTAACGGCATTGCTAATTTTTTAGTTTTTATAAAAGCGATACCAAACATTATGGAGGCAATAAAAATATTAATAGAGGCCAATATTTTTATTGCCCCAGTCATACCTGGATTATTCAAATGAGTTAGCAAAAATAGACCAGCCATAATTAACTGAGCTGGCCACTTTCCAAAGGCACCTATAAGTCTTTGAAATATAAATCCCCTGAATAACAATTCTTCTGCAATAACCACTGCTAGCATTGTAGAAATTCCAGAAGTTATTGCAGAAAGTGCATAAGAATTTGTTTGCCAATGGATATAGCCCAAAACAGTTAATATTAAGGCAGGTAAAATCATCAGGGCACCACCAAGGATCCATCCAATGAAAAGCTCTTTGAACCAAACAACATCAATTTTTCCTGTCAAATCGCTTTGAGGTTTACGCCTTAGTATTTGACAGATAACCGAAGCAGCCAGAATAATGATAGCTTGATAAATGATTAATATTTCAAAGTTGTAGTAATCCGCTAAAATGATTAACGGAAATAAGAATAATGAAAGAATAAAAAAGAAGATAACAACCCACCAGATGTTTCGTACCTTTCTTTCAGTGTTGTGGAAAATATTGGATACCAATGTCGGGTTATTAATAATGCTATATTTCCATTACAGCGTCTCCTTCAACCACTTAAAAAACTCCTTCTGCCACACTTGCGCATTTTGTGCAGTGAGCACCCAATGGTTTTCTGTTGGCAAATACACGAGCCTGCTTTTAATACCGCGCAACTGTGCCGCCTGAAATGCTTCAAAGGCCTGGCCATCGGGTACGCGATAGTCTCTTCCTCCCTGGAAAATTAACATGGGTGTGTTCCATTTATCTACCAAATTGCTAGGATCAAATTGCGCATATGATTTTTGTGCAGCTGGGTTGTTCTTGTCCCAGTACGGACCGCCATAATC
>JANNQJ010000110.1:0-5024 GCA_031400675.1 Cyclobacteriaceae bacterium | reverse complement strand
TCACGATTGTTGGGCCAGCCACTGCGCTTGGTTTTACTTCAGTGACAACCACACTTTCATTCCCTGACCAACCGACAGGATCCATGCAAATTGTGGTGCAGGAAAGTGGCGAAGAAGACTACGAGGTTTGGTTTGTTAATAATAATTTTGAATCAGACACACTTGTGGCGGCTCGAAACCCTGTACAATTTGAAGCTGCTTTTACAAGTATAGCTACCGGTACGTATACACTTTATGTAAGGGATGCACTTGGTTGTGAGGTAGAACAAGAAGTTATCATTTCAATAGATCCAGAAGTATTCGTCCCTAACATTTTCACTCCAAACAATGATGGGGTTAACGAACAATTCTATGTTAGAAATCTGCCATCTTCCGGAAGTAAACTTTCCATCACCAACCGTTGGGGTAAGGAAGTGTTCTCATCCGGTAACTATAGTCCTGAAAATCTTTGGGACGGAGGCGGATCGCCTGATGGTGTATACTATTACCGCTTACAAATAAGTGGTGGTGATACCTATACAGGTTGGGTAGAAATACTCAGAGGCTCGAGGCCATAACGTCAGGTTAATTCTGAAAGAAATTTAAGCGTATCAAGTTGGTCAGCATAATCCCACACGTGTGGATATTGTGCCTGACCAAACAGTATGGTTGCAGGCTCCTCCTTTCCAACGATGCATTGAAGCTTTTCAGCATTCTCTAGTAGTTTCATTCTTAAATCTGAATCATGCGCGTAACGCTCATAATACAATACGGAGATAGGTGAGACTAGCCTTTCATTTTCCTGAAGCAGGATAAATCCATTATCAAGAAAAGGTGCCACGTTTACAAGAAGGATTGATTTCTGGTAGTCGTAATTGTTGCAGTACTTATGATGATGAATGACGTCTTTGAATGTATCCCATGATGATAAGAGTTTCTGAAAGTTGTAGTTAAGTGGAACGTAAATCTTCGATACATTTCTGCACCCCAGACCAAAGTAACTGAAAATATCTGTTCCAAGCTTTTCAAGATCATCTGCTGATTCGTTACCGGTTAATACGGCACATGATGTCCTGTTTTTTCGGATAATGTTTCGATACTTTCCGAAATAGTATTCAAAGTATCGTGCGGAATTATCACTACCTGTGGCAATGATGGCATCAAAATCTTGAAGCTTATCTTTGAATGTAACACGATCTTGAAATTCAGGTTCAAACGATATCAGTTGTTTAATGATGTATTGAAGTAGCTTTGAATCTCTTGAACTTGGTTTAATCTGGACATGGTTGCCACTGATTAACACACAAAGAAAGTCGTGAAAGCCGACCAATGGAATATTTCCAGCCATCACCAAGGCGATGGTCTTGGGTTTAGATGGTTCGAGTTGATACTTGCTTGTCCACTGTTTTAATTGATCAGCTTGAAGATATTCTATAATACCTTGTAGTGCCATTCTCGCATTCTCTTTTGTGAACCAAGGATTTTCCGTTCTAACACTTTCGGCCAGCAACTCAAAGGCTTCTTCACTCAGTTTTTTCAGGTGGTTGCCTAACTGACTAAAAGCATGTATCCGTTGATTGAGTGTCATCTGCTAAACTTTTAGATGTAGTATTATGTTTTGTTGGCTGGCAATTGCGCTGTATTTTTGCAGTACTTTTTTAAGGCCTCAAAAATAGGGAAATGGCGATAATAATTACGGACGAGTGTATTAACTGTGGGGCTTGTGAGCCGGAGTGCCCGAATACGGCTATATATGAAGGAGGCAGGGAGTGGAACTGGGCGGGAGGAACAAAGCTTGAACAGGTTGAACTGGAAGATGGCACCACACAGGATGCCAAGGCTGTACAAAAACCTGTGTCAGATGAGTTTTATTATATCGTTTCGGGGAAATGTACAGAATGCACCGGCTTTCATGAAGAACCACAATGTGCTGCAGTGTGCCCTGTAGATTGCTGCGTGCCTGACCCGGATTATGTGGAGACTAAAGAAGTACTGGCTGCTAAGAAAGCCTGGCTTCACCAGGAGAGCAGTTAATGGTTATCAGTTAATCGTGAATAGTTTAACATGACTAACCGAATAACGTATACCTGATAACCGAAAACCGTTTCACCTCATCTTTGCTCTCTTAATTAAATAAGTTTGGAGAGTAACGTTAATGTCTTTGCGCACATCCGCCTCCACGAAATCGATCTTGTACTGATTGCAACGCGTCTTTAAACTTTGATAGAATTGAGCAGCCTCCTTTTTATAGTTTTCCCGTACATCGGCAGGGTTTAATTTTAGCTTCTCACCACTTTCCAAATCCACAAACTCAACCGGCCTGTCTTCGAAGTTAAAAAGCATCTCAGTTTCGGTATCCATTACATGAAAAACAATGACCTCGTGTTTGTTATGCTTGAGGTGTTGCAGTGCTTTGAACAATTCTTCGGTTTGCCCCCCGTCAAACATATCACTGAAGATGACCACCAGTGAACGCTTATGTATTTTTTCAGCCACTTCGTGGAGCACTTGCGCAACTCTTGTACCGCTAGTAGATTTATTTTGATTCAGTAGCTGCTCAAGAAACACGAATAATTTCCCCAGGTGTGTGCCAGACGATTTAACAGGTGTAAGCGTGTCAATTTTATCGGAGAACAGGCATAAACCTACGGCATCACGTTGTCTGCTTAGCAACGATGCCAGAGCAGCAGCCGTATAGGTACTGAATCGGATCTTGGCTTTTGTATCTGCAGGGTAGAACATGGAGGATGAGGTGTCAATGGCGATGAGACATCGCAGGTTGGTCTCTTCCTCGTACCGTTTGGTAAATAGTTTATCCGTACGGCCATATATCTTCCAATCGATATGCCGGGTACTCTCACCTTCATTGTACAGTCGGTGTTCTGCAAACTCAACCGAAAACCCGTGGTAGGGAGACTTGTGCAATCCCGTAATGAAGCCCTCCACTAACTGACGCGCCAACAGCTCTAAACTTCCTGATGAATTGGTTTGCTGAAGATTGAGTTTCATTGACTTAAATGTATAAATATCAGCAATTTGACCTTTTTTGTTCGCTCTATATTCTGCACGGCAGATGCTTCAATTAGTTGCCTTTGTTTGCAATAAGTGTCCAAAATACTATATTAACACAATTAATTTTACCTAAACCTAACCCTAAACCATCCGGATTGTGGAAGAGAACAAAAACAACGGCAGAGATGAGATATACTCAGAGAAAGTAAAGGCCGGAAAGAGAACTTACTTTTTCGATGTAAAGGCAACCCGCTCCAACGATTATTACTTGACCATCACAGAAAGTAAAAAACGTTTCAAAGAAGACGGTGAGGGATTCACGTATGAGAAACATAAGATTTTTCTTTACAAAGAGGATTTTAATAAGTTTATGGAAGCACTCTCCAACACCGTAAACCATGTTAAGACCGAGCTCATGCCAGATGTTGACTTCGCCCAATTTGATCATGCAAGAGAATATGATCACCCGCGCGAAGAGCATGTTGAAGCGGAAGGAGCTAAGGCACCCGGCACTGAAAGTGAATTGAAGTGGGATTAGCCCAAGCGGAATAGGGTATACGTGTAAGAGTTTATGTATCAACTCTAACTAACACCTTATGTAGATTAGCCCTATTCCTTATACCGTATTCCCTATTTCCTCATACCTTTAAAACATAGCCCCTCTCTCAAGAGTCTTTTTTGTTTCCTCCTTTAGCGATTATATTTGCGGCCTTTTAGAACATTAATGTTATCACTATGGGTTTACAGTGCGGAATTGTGGGGTTGCCAAATGTAGGAAAATCAACGTTGTTCAATGCCTTGTCTAATAATAAGGCAGAGGCAGCTAATTTTCCGTTTTGTACGATCGAACCCAACGTGGGTGTTATCTCTGTGCCAGATGCACGTTTGAAAATCCTCGAGGAGTTAGTAAACCCGCAACGTGTGTTACCTACGGCAATGGAGTTTGTCGATATTGCTGGACTCGTAAAAGGTGCCAGTAAAGGTGAAGGTTTAGGAAACCAATTCCTGGCAAACATTCGCGAAGTAGATGCCATCATTCACGTAGTCCGTTGCTTTGATAATGATAACATCGTTCATGTAGATGGAAAAGTAAACCCAATTGCCGATAAAGAAATTATTGATACAGAGCTTCAATTGAAGGATCTGGAGTCTGTTGATAAAAAGTTATCTAAAGCAGAAAAGATAGCCAAGAGTGGAGATGCAAAAGCCAAGAAGGAAGTAAGCACGTTACAACTTTATAAGGACGCGTTAGAGGCTGGTAAAAACGCCCGATCTGTTAATGTTCCCGAGGAAGATAAAGCAGCCATTGCCGACCTTCAGTTACTCACAGACAAGCCCGTGCTATATGTAGCCAACGTGGATGAGGCTTCGCTGCATACAGGCAATAAGCATGTAGATGCACTAAAAGAATTAGTGAAGGATGAGAATGCCGATGTAGTGCTAATTTCGGCTGCTATTGAAGCACAGATTGCTGAGCTGGAAAATGAAGAAGATAGAACTGTTTTTTTACAGGAGTATGGGCTAACAGAGTCTGGTTTGAATAGACTTATCAAAGCATCATACACGCTGTTAAACCTGAATACCTACTTCACCGCAGGTGAAAAAGAGGTTCGTGCCTGGACTATTAAAAGAGGTTGGAAAGCACCTCAGGCAGCGGGAGTAATCCACACCGATTTTGAAAAAGGATTCATTCGTGCCGAAGTTATTGCATTCGAAGATTATTCTACTTTAGGTTCAGAAGCTAAATGTAAAGAAGCTGGAAAACTAAAAGTGGAAGGAAAAGAATATATCGTTAAAGATGGTGATGTGATGCATTTCCGTTTCAACGTATAATAAAATTATTAAAAAATAAAAAAGCTCGTATGAAAATACGGGCTTTTTTTGGCTTGATATTTGATTTGGATATTGAAACTTATTTTCATGAAATTTTATTTTTATTTATTTGCTGTTGGTTTTAGTATTATTTCTTGTAAAGATATTGCAGCAGAAGCACCTGTTTCTGAAAATAATTATTATTTCGAAAAATATTTTTA
>JANNQJ010000109.1:0-3178 GCA_031400675.1 Cyclobacteriaceae bacterium | reverse complement strand
GGTATTCTATTTTCTCACCCAGCCGACTTCACACCGGTTTGCACAACGGAATTGGGTGCTATGTCTAAACTGACTGATAAATTTCAAAAGATGAATGTTAAAGTACTTGCCATCAGTGCTGATCCGTTGGAGTCGCACCAGAAATGGATAGCCGATATCAATGAAACACAAAACACAACGGTGAATTATCCGCTGATTGCCGACCCTGAATTTAAGGTGGCTAACCTGTATGGCATGGTTCACCCTAATGTTGACAAGTTCACCGTTCGTTCTGTATTTATTATTGGACCCGACAAGAAAGTAAAGTTGATGATTACGTATCCGGCTTCTACGGGAAGAAATTTTGATGAAATATTCCGGGTGGTGGAAAGCTTACAACTCACTGCGAATTATAGTGTAGCTACTCCTGCTAACTGGAAGCATGGAGAAGATGTAATTATTACTGCCGCGGTTAAGGATGAAGACATTGCGGCAAAATTTCCAAAAGGACATAAGAGAATTAAACCTTATTTGCGAACAACTCCTCAACCGAATGTGTAAGTGGATAAGCCTGATTTTATTTTTTTTAGCATCTTCTGCTGTTCAAGCTCAGGAAAAGGAGGTTGAGTATGCTGAACAAACTTGGTTTGGTTATTTTAATCAAACTAGGCTAACCAACAAATCTGGAATATGGCTTGACCTCCATTTTCGACTGACTGAGAATTTCGCTGAACAGCCAGCCCTTAGCATGGCACGCTTTGGCTATACTTACTACTTATCCGATCTAACTCGCTTAACTGCTGGTTACGCATATGTAACACAGTACGGGCAAACAACTGGCGCACCCAATGTTCCCGAGCACAGGTTGTGGCAGCAAGTTCAGTGGCTCGAGAAAAAGAGCTGGTTTACCATGATGCAATGGATTCGCTTAGAGGAAAGATTTAAAAGGGCGGTAGAAGCAGGTGAGTTAACATCTGATTATAATTTTAATTACCGGATTCGTTTCAATATGGCTTTTACGATTCCGCTAAGGGGTAAACAAGTAGTCGCCAAAACACCGTTTATTTTTCTGAACGATGAGCTGCACATCAACTTTGGCGAAGAGATCATCAATAATTATTTTGATCAAAATCGTTTGTTCCTAGGTGTTGGTTACCAGTTTACACAACATCTAAATGCCCAGCTTGGGTACATGAAAGTTTTTCAACAATTGCCTTTACCGAATACATTTAGGAATGTGGATGCTATCCGCCTATTTGTTTTTCACAATCTCGATTTTAGAAAAAGTGATAATTAAGCAGGTATGGCTCCTTCGTATTCACTAAGAGAATTAATCGTTTACTTTCTGAAGTTGGGTACCTGGGGATTTGGCGGCCCTGTCGCACTGATTGGGTATATGCATCGCGATTTGGTGGTAAATAAAAAATGGATTACCGAAGATGATTACAAAGAAGGACTTGCATTGTCGCAATTAGCCCCGGGGCCTCTTGCTGCTCAACTCTCTATCTATATTGGATATATTCACTACAGCATTTTAGGAGCAACACTCGTTGGAATCGCTTTTGTTCTTCCCTCTTTTATAATGGTGCTTGCCCTCGGATACGCCTATGTATTATATGGCGGGCTTCCGTGGATGCAGGCTGTATTTTATGGAGTAGGCGCAGCCGTGATTGGCATCATAGCCATAGGAAGCTACAAGCTCACCACCAAAAGCATTGGTACTGATAAATTGTTATGGGGAATATTCATCATACTTGCCGTTACCACATTTATAACCGAAGAAGAAATAGTGTGGGTGATACTCCTGGCGGGAGTTGTTGTTTGGTTTGTGAAGGCTCCTCCGCCATGGCTTCATATGAAAGTGAATGGAGTATTTCCCATGATGCTGACTCAGCTCCAGCCGGTTGTTACTGAATCCAGACTTTGGGAAATAGCGTGGTTCTTTACCAAAGCAGGAGCTTTTGTTTTTGGAAGTGGACTGGCCATCGTTCCTTTTTTGTATGGAGGCGTTGTGAATGAGTATCAATGGTTAAATGAACAGCAGTTTTTGGACGCAGTGGCTGTAGCCATGATCACACCTGGCCCTGTGGTGATTACGGTAGGGTTTATAGGCTATTTAGTGGCAGGTTTTTGGGGTGCGGTGGTGGCGGCAATTGCCACATTTTTACCGTGCTACCTGTTTACCGTAATATCCGCTCCTTATTTTAAAAAATACGGCAAAAATACGGCAATCAAAGCTTTTGTCGATGGAGTAACAGCTGCTGCCATTGGTGCCATTGCAGGAGCTGTGCTGGTGTTGAGTAAAAGAACATTAACCGATATACCTTCCTTCATTCTTGCGTTTACGACAATAGCTGTGTTGTTTAAATTCAAAAAACTACAGGAACCATTTGTCATTGCTATGGCTGCTGTCATCGGAATTGTCATCAAGTTTTTTTTATAACAGACGAAAGCGCAATGAAGTAATCTCTTGAGCTGGAAATTCTATATCTTGCCGCTCTTTTTTAACAACCTGACCTGAATGGCACTTTTTGAGAAGCACCTATATGTTAAGAAATCAACCCTACCGAATGCAGGTAAGGGTTTATTTACGAAGGTCTCTATTCCGAAAGGAACACTGATTGTTGAGTACAAGGGAAGAATCACAGCATGGAAGGACGTAAAAGACGATGACGGTAAAAATGGATACATTTTTTACGTGAAGCGTTACCATGTTATTGATGCCCTTCCTACCAAAAAACCACTTGCTCGTTATGCCAATGATGCACGTGGATTAACGCGAATCAAGGGCGTTACTAATAACTGTGATTATATCACGAAAGGACTAAAGGCATACATCGAATCGAAAAAAAATATTGAGGCTGGATCAGAGATTTTTGTTGACTATGGCCCTGATTACTGGAAGGTGATCCGTGAAAATATTGCCGTTGATAAAAAGACAAAGAGTAAAAAATCCAAGAAAGTAAAGCACAAAACAGCTAAGCGTGTAGATACACACCTGAAGCATTAAAATCACCTGCTGCTTTTAAGTTCTTCTAAGTGCTGTGTGGCATCTGCTGCATACGCATCAAACCCCATGCGTGCCGCCTCGGCAACATAAGCTGTGAGTAATCGTATCGAGTTCTTATTTACATGGACTGCATCGGTAAGTATAGTATATGCCTTTAATGGATCGGTCGAATGACGTTTAAAGTAACGG
>JANNQJ010000108.1:0-2483 GCA_031400675.1 Cyclobacteriaceae bacterium | reverse complement strand
GCCTACCGCAGGCAGGCGGGTCAAACAACGTTCATTAAATTATATAAAAGTTGCTCGTGCCCGGAATGACATTTCAATTTTATTTTTAGCGCCCCCCTAACCATAAAGTCATTGCGGGGACTGCCGTACGTTTACAGAGCGGAAGCGAATTATGCTATATAATCAGTACCTGCTTGCGCGTAGCCGCTTCGGCAAAGGCAGGCAATCCCGATAAGGAAGTGAGTAGAAGCTATGAAATGGATTCGCTTCTCCAATGGGGATAACCACTCACGACCAGTTTAGCGAAAATGTGATGCATCACGCGCTCGGCCAATGAGGAGCAACGTGGTGCTTGAAATTCAAATACCTCCAGGGAATGTAATTCCATTTGCAGGATGTCGCGCAGCATAGCTTTGGCGCGGTGCAACCTGATCTTCACATTCTCTTCGGTGATGTTCAGGATCAGGGCTGCTTCGGCAATAGGTGTGTTTTCAATTTCGCGCAGCATAAAAACTAACCTATACTTTGAGGGGAGGTGATCGATGGCTGCCTCTACGGCTTTCTTCAGGTTTTCTCCTATCTCCGGATCGGGAGTTGCTTCTTCTTTGATTTCGAAAAGACTATCCTGATCATCGGTGCTGAGTTCATCAATTCGCAGGTGGTCTTTCTTCAGTTTGTTTACCTGATGTAGTGCGCAATTGATAAGGATGCGCGTGAGCCAGGTAGAAAACCGAGCCTCTTTTCTAAACTGATGAAGCTTTTCGAAGCCGCGTAAGTAAGCCTCCTGCATGGCGTCTTCGATATCATCTTCTTTCAACAGAATACCACGCGCTGTTTTATAGAGCAGGTTATTATAACGCCTCACCAGTATTTCATAGTCCTCAGTTTTTCCACGTAGCACACGGCTTATAATAACATCGTCTGTAAGAGAACGATCTGAGGCAAGGGAAACAACATTGGCGAGCATACTAATGATTTATATGTATTGAACACGGGTTAGATCACGGAAGTGGCTGTACGTTACATTTTTTTTATGAAAATGTATCCTTTGCGCCTTTTCTGATCTAACGACTAAAAACCTACTACTATGATACCTATTATTTTGCTCTTTGCCGTAGCTGCCGTATTCGGCTTAACCTTGTTGGTGCCTGTACTTCAGGGTAAAACACCTTCGCGACCTTTTGTATTTGCGCACGGAGGTATTGCCGCAGTGGCGCTGGTCATGCTGCTGATGCAGTTTATGAAAGAAGGTAGCACGGTGCCACAGATTGCTGTTATACTTTTTGTGGTTGCAGCATTAGGTGGCTTTGTGCTGTTTGCCCGCGACCTTCAAAAGCAGCCTATACCAAAAGTACTTGCTTTAGTTCATGCGGGCGCAGCGGTAGTTGCTTTTCTAATTTTGTTGTTCTCTATCCTTTAATGGAGGAAGGTGAACTTGCTAAAAGGAAGACTTGGGCGACACCGCTTTCATGTTATGCTGGTTCATTTTCCCAGTGGGTTATATCCATTTAGCATGGTGATGGATGGAATCTTCCTGGCTACGGGCAACCCTGCATTTGCTTTTGCAGGGCTCTGCTCGTTGATGGGTGCGGTAAGCACAAGTATAGTGGCGATGGTCTATGGAGTAATCGACTTTTTACAAATAGATGCGCAAAGCAAGGCATGGAAAACCGCAGGGCTTCATGCCGTATTGAATGTAAGTTGGTGGATGGTGTATATTGTTCAATTGGCATATCGGTTAAATCATCCCGATGTAAGTTGGCTTTATGTTTTGATAACAGGACTAACAACAACCGGATTGATTTTTTCTAACTATCTGGGTGCTGAACTGATCGTTAAGCATAGAGTGGGAATTGATAAGGAAGGGTAACCTGGAGCACGTGTTGCAACGCGCGCTAACCAGTTCCTATTTTTTTCAAAAGTTTATTTCATCGGAAAAGGTAACACTCCTTCTGTTCTTACTTTAGGGCCAACTAATACAGGGTTTTGGTTGTACTCCAAATCCTTTAGTTGTTTGGCGGTCAACTTCATCAAATTTTCAAACGATACTTTTTTACCCTTCCTTAGCTCTTGCCTCAAAATAGTGGTAAGCGAATAGGTGAAAGCACCATAGGACGTTACTCCATGTCGGTATTCATAGGCCGATTCGTTTTCACGGCACGCTTCCAATATGACAGGCATATAAGGACCTGATGCTCCGTATTTTTTCCTGGCCTTTTCAAATTCTTTCACCTCGCTCCACAAGGGGAAAGCTCTTCCAAGTTTATTTGTTTTTCCGTTCACTCCGTTGTATACAGAGTTGCCTTTCGCTTTATTCTTAAAATATTTTTTTCCTTTTAATTTTAGATTTCGCTCTAGCCACATCTCTTTTTCTTCATCCCACTTTATTTCGCGGTGGCGAATATCATCAGGAGGGTTCAATCCTTTTGCTATCATACCGTTACCGCGGGTCAACCCACCGGAATGACAACAATCAAAAACCGAAATAAAATTTACGTCTTTGG
>JANNQJ010000107.1:0-3121 GCA_031400675.1 Cyclobacteriaceae bacterium | reverse complement strand
TGGAATCATTCAGGCTCCGATATTTTTATTGTGGATTTGGTATGCATTGAAAGAACAGTCCTTACTTTATTTTTCTGCCTCTAATCCAACCATACTCACTGGAGGCATGATGGGAGAATCAAAATTCGAGGTTCTCAATCTTGTGCCCAATGAAGTAAAACCTAAAACGGTTTTAATAAAGTTTCCATCCACAAGCGAAAAGGTCTTGGATGAGATGAAAAGAAATGCATTTACTTTTCCCATCATCTTTAAACCCGATTTAGGAGAACGCGGTTGGATGGTAAGAAGAATTAACAACGACCAACAAATTGATCAATATCTCTCTGAAATTAAAATCGATTTTCTTATTCAAGAATTAGTAGACCTCCCGTTTGAATTTGGCGTATTCTATGTTCGTTTTCCCAGCCAAGAGAATGGGTTTGTCAATTCCATCACTGGTAAGGAGTTTCTATTTATTGAGGGAGATGGAAGGAAAACCATTCAACAATTAATTTTGGAAAAAGATCGGGCACGTCTTCAGTGGGAGACCCTCAAGGAAGTGTATAAAGATAGATTGAATGAGGTGTTGAACACAGAAAACAAATTAGAGTTGGTCTCCATTGGCAACCACTGCCTGGGCACCACATTTTTAAATGGCAATCATCTGATTACGGAAAAGCTTTCAAACTCGTTTGATCGGATCAGCAAACAAATCAATGGCTTCTATTTCGGGCGATACGATCTGCGATGCGCTTCCCTTCTGGATTTAGAAAACGGAAATGTAAAAATAGTAGAACTCAATGGCTGTGGTGCCGAACCTGCTCATATCTACCAACCAGGTTCATCGTTATGGACTGCTATTGGAGTTTTGATTACGCACTGGAAAAACATGCATCGCATAAGTGTTGAAAATCACAAGCGCGGAGTTCCTTATCTTTCGCTAAAAGAAGGACTAGAGATTTACAGGAAGTTTAAAGCACTCAAGAAATCGAATTGACAGTTGACAAAAATCAATTGACAAAGAAATATGTTGTCAATTGCCTATTCTTTAACTGTCAAGTTCCCATATATAAACTTATTTTCGAACTCCATTAAACCATGATCCTCCAGGTATTCTTAGCCGGCCTCGTCTTCAGTTTCCTGGGCTCCATCCCACCGGGGACAATGAACCTGGCAATACTACAATTAGGACTAGAGCACAAAATAAAAATCGCACTTCGTTTTTCCATAGCGGTTGCCATTATTGAATATCCGTACGCATGGATAGCGGTGGTGTTCGAAGATTGGGTAACCTCTTCACCTGTGATCATCGAAAACTTTCAGCTCATCACTGCCATTGTAATGACTGTGATTGGATTATTCACCATATGGTCTGCCCGAAAGCCTTCCAATTTTGCAGTAAAGTTTAATGAAAGTGGTTTCAGGCGCGGCCTTGTGTTAAGCGTATTAAATCCAATGGCCATTCCGTTTTGGATAGGCATTACCGCCTATTTAAAAGCACAAGGGTGGATTGATCTTTCTGCCACGACATTATTACACAGCTACGTATTTGGTACGTCAGTTGGCGTATTGCTTCTGTTGATCCTTTTTACATTTTTAGCAAAGCGATTGTCACACTATGTGAGTGATAACAAAGTGGTGAAGCTTGTGCCCGGCATTACACTTGTGGTGTTGGGGTTGTATGCTTTTGGTAAATACCTTCTGTGAAAAAGTCATAACGAGTGTTAAGTCATCTGAGAAAAATTGACAGTTAACAAAAGCAATTGACAATGTTTCTGAAATAACCTTACTGAAACTAAGGACTTGAAACTATTTATACCTCCAGCAATCCACCAAATGATCATTCACCAACCCACACGCTTGCATATGCGCATAGATAACTGTGGAGCCAACGAACTTAAACCCGCGTTTGATTAAATCTTTGCTCAGTGCATCCGACTCTTTCGTTGTTGCAGGAACCTGCTTCATGTTTTTCCACCTATTGATTATTGGCTTATCGTTGACAAAACTCCAAATGTATTTGTCAAAACTTCCAAACTCTTTTTGCACCTCCAGAAAGCGTTTGGCATTATTCACCGCAGCATAGACCTTTAACCGATTGCGAACTATGGCAGGGTTCAGCAAAATTTTTTCAAGTTTCTTTTCTGTAAAGCGAGCTACTTTAACCGGATCAAAGTCCGCAAAGAGTTTCTTGTATCCCTCGCGTTTTTTTAAGATCATCGACCAGCTCAATCCTGCCTGTGCGCCTTCCAAAATGAGAAACTCAAAATGCACACGATCATTATGTACAGGCACGCCCCACTCTGTATCATGGTACTGAATGTATTGCTCGAACGATAAGCACCACGGACACCTGAATATTTCTTTGTTCTTGCTAATTTTGATTGTTACCATGTTAAATGCAAACAGGACTTTAAAATTACCAGAATGAAGGAAAAAACTGTACCTTCATTCGAAGAAAGATGAGATACTCCTTTTCCTTTTTTTTACTGGTACTGATCGCGGTGAACGTATCAGCACAAAATCGCTCGCTCAATAGTTCATATTCAACTGTTATCCCTCAGGATACCGAATCATTTATTAATAAATCATTGTGGGGCTCATTTTTCTCTGGCGACAAGCAACAATTGTATCGGCCAAAGAGCATTCTACCCATCACTAATTTCAGTCCATATACGTTCAGAAGTGGGATTTACTGGATGGGGTCAATGACCACACAATCCTATAACCAAGGTAAACTTGGTACCTACTACATGTGGGATGTGCAAGGCAACCTGCAAGAGTCGCGAATGTTCCTTGACGTTGCCGGAAAAAATAAACGGGGACTAAAATTGGTTTTCCGAAGGCGATAACATTTTGTTCGCTACTCGCTTTTACATTTACCTACAAATCATATCTTGCAACCGTTAACTAATTGAATCCTCATGAAAAAGTATCTGATCCCCTTCCTTGCAGTTCTCTGCATCGCCTGCACATCCGCTGCCCAAACTGTTGACTTCGATAAAAAACTAAAAGAACTTGGTATTGAGCTATCCGCTCCCTCTAAGCCGGTTGCCAACTACGTAAAGGCGGTGCGCTCTGGCAATTTGCTTTACCTCTCTGGTCATGGCCCAACTAAGGCGGACGGAACCAACATTACAGG
>JANNQJ010000106.1:0-7321 GCA_031400675.1 Cyclobacteriaceae bacterium | reverse complement strand
ATACCCGATACCCAACGGGTACAGGTTGCCGGAGGGCACATGAACAACAATCCAAAACGTTTCGCCTGGTGCGAAGTACAGTTGTTCGTTCAGGGTAACGTATGCCCACGTTTCATCAGGGCTCCAGTTGCTATGCTCTTGCGCGAAGATTAGATTGTCTTTCGTGGGAGTTTCGCCCTTGTGCACTTCTATAATTACAGGCCCCAATGCAGGATCATGTTTTAAGTACGTGCGAACCTGTGTAAGATTAAATCCATCGGCCTCTGTAACGGAGAATTTAGTAGCCGAAGAATTGGTAATGTTAATATCCCTTTCACCAACAATGTTGGTGACCCAACTCACATACGATTTTTCAATTGTGGTAAAGGCGGATGGAGCCGCTTCGGTGCTTCTTAGTTTATTTTTGTTCTCGGTAATATTCAATTTTCCAATATGCAGGTCAGTATTTTTCTTAGCGGTGCTTACTGTGGGATAGTTAAGACCGGCTGCATTGAAGGAAGCTGTTGCGTTACTATGACGCATGAAGTGATTCCAGCGAAGAACGCCAGAGGAATCATTCAGGATTGTAATATCATGTGTTGCTGAAGTGGAGACCGTAACATCAATCTCAAGTGAAATCGTTTGGCTGTTTTCGTCTACTGCAATCGATGGACCCTGATTCGTTTTATCAGAAGCAATATTTGAAAGCACGGAAACATTTCCCCAACGATCGGTTGATGTAATGGCAAAGTAATAGGTAGTTAGACCGAGTAATTCATCCACCTCATATTCGTATGCTTCTCCAACACCTTTCTCATTTTTGATGACTAATTTGGTTGCGCTATTAAGATTAGCAGGCGTGATGGGTTGCGTGTGAAAGTATAGTTGAAAGGAAGTGGGTTTGATATCGTCATTGTCCGAGGGCACAGTCCATGCTAACGTTGCAAATTCCTGAGCAATGCCGGCAACAGTTAAGTTTGAAATTTTCGATGGAGCAATTCCTAGATCGTTTTTAATAGCAAGGGCAGCATCCACTGCGCCACTGCCTATCTGACCAATATAATCAGGATTGAATTCATCAATATTAACAACACCCGTTACTAATTTATTCCAAAGCTCGGTGTTGGTAAGTTGTTTGGTTCTGTTAGCCAGTGCCAATGCTGCTATACCCGACATGTGCGGACACGCCATGGATGTACCCTGGAGATACGCATATTGATTATTGGGGGTCGTGCTGAGCACCCCGCTTTTCGAGTTGTAACTTTCTTGGTCTCCACCGGGAGCAGAAATTTCTATCCAGTTACCGAAATTAGAGTATGAAGCTTTTTTCCATTCAGGTCCAATAGCGGCAACGGCCATTACATTCGAAAAATATCCGGGATACCACTCAGAGTCGTAATTACTATTACCGGCTGCGAAAATAACAAGACCACCTTTCATAGGGCTACCCGGATAATTCCCAGCTTCTGCAACGAAATATTCAATAGCTTCTTTTATTGATTGATCGTAGTAATAAGGATTGGTATACCCCCAACTGTTCTGCGAGATTACTGCGCCATTATCAGCAGCATAGATGTACGAGTTTTCAAAAAGGCCTCCGAAAATCTGGAGCGACATCATTTTAACACCATCTCCATTACCGGTTCCACCGGCAACGCCCGATACACCAATGCCGTTATTGTTTACAGCGGCAACCGTTCCGGCTACGTGCGTACCGTGAAATTCTGCGTCTACCGCACCTTTGTTTTTCTGGAAGTTGTATCCATTAATATCATCGATGTAGCCGTTGTTGTCATCGTCAACATTTACAGCACCTGTTAACTCCGCTTGGTTAACCCAGATGTTATTTTTTAAATCTGTGTGGTTAACATCAACACCTTGATCGTGTATGGATACAATAATATTGTTTGCTCCGGCAGTGGTTGTCCATGCTTCAAACAAGTTTACATCGGCATCTCCGAAACCCGATTGACTGGTATTATTGTAATGCCATTGATCTTTAAGCAATGGATCATTAAAGGGTAGCGTTGCGCTTACGCCTGCACTTGGAACATACGGTGTTACGGTATACGGAGAAAGTACTTTCTCATAGTCGACTTCAGCAATAGCAATTTCGGGTAGGGTTTTGAATTGTGCTATGGCCGTCTTCGGATCAACATTGTCCCTGATTTCCACTACGTACCACAAGTCGAGTCCGTGCTTGTGTAGTTTATTTTCGTTTCGAGCATTTCCAGGAAACAAGCGATACATATTTGTAGCATTGGTTTGTTTTGCAACAGCATCAAATTTTGGCATGCCAGTGGTTAGCCCACTGCTTCTGGCACTTACTTTCATCTGGCTAAGAGAAGTAGTCATCGATGATGCAAACTTCACCTTAATTTGCCCTTTGCGGATACCATTCTGGTACACTTGTGCCCATCCGGTAGTGATGCATAGAAGGAATGTCCCGATTAGGAGGATCCGTCTTGCAATTTTTAGTAGATAATTATTCATAGAGTTAGGTTAGTTGAATTTTTATTTGAGATGTGGATTAAAAAACATGTTGAGAATATCGAGTGGCAAGCTGAGGCACCGAAAGGGTTTTCTTGCTGCTCGTTGTTCAGGTTCTATTTTTTCCTTTGAGTTTGTTGGTTTCAGTGGCCTCATTTCCTTTGTTTTCAATTGCACTCAATAGCTTAATGAAAGCGTCATTTTCCTGCTTTCTCTTTTTGATGAGCTTGTCGATTAATTGTTCGTTTTTTCCCTGCTCTTCCATGGGATTATTTGGGTTTTTGTTTGAATGGCCAAAGGAAGTTTTGTTGGAGGCGAGTTGAAAAATTTTGTCCTTTGAATAACTACTACCAAACCAGATTTGGCCATAGGATTTTTACCCCAGGTACCTTAACGTATCCTTAGCAGAGTGCTGAAAAACAGTGGAATCGAAGATAGACCTGCATGTCGTGCAACTGCCGGACTAAACCGAATGCTACAGGTTTGTTAAATGTGTTACTAGATTAGAGGTCGTGTTAGTCAGGTTGAGTTTTTTACGAAGTCGCGCGCGCGCCACTTCCACACTCTTAATGCTTTGTTGGGTAATGGCTGCTATCTCTTTCGAACTCATGTTCAACCGTAAAAAGGCACACAGCTTTTCATCGGCCGGAGAGAGACCCGGATATAGTTTGCGAAGGTTATTATAAAAATCGCTGTGTACCTGATTGAAACGGAGTTCAAACTCTTTCCAACTGTCATTATCGGCTTCTTTTTGAAGGTCGATGATAATATCCTGAACCACTTTGTGATTTTCAGGCTGAACATTAGCCTGAACGCGTAATAATCGCTCGGCTACATTATTGATCAACTCATTTTTCCGGATGAGGTACATCACATTAGTGGTAAGCTCTTTATTCTTGATCTCTACATCCTGAGAAAGGTTCTTTCGCTTTAATTCGATTTGCCGAGAACGTGAACGAATAAGAATAACAATGAGAACAGCCACAATGAGGCAAGCTGCCAGGATAATGATGGTGGTTACATAACGCTCCCGGGATTGTTTTTGCTCCTGCTCCCGAATTTTCTCAGCTTTATCAAAATCGTACTGAAGCTGCAAACGGGTAATTTCACTGCTGGCAAGCTGACTCTGCAAACTATCCGTAATCCGTTTATAATTCTTGTATGCTTCTAAAGACTCCGGATGCCTGCCTTGCGCCTCTTCAATTTCGGATAAACTGAAATAAGCATTTTGTTGAATGTCTAGGGAGCCTACTTCTTTTGCAAGTTTCACAGCCCTGTCGACATAGCGTTTAGCTTCTGGCAGATTTTTTTGTTGAAGATAATAACTGCTGAGAAAAACAAGTGACTTGGCAACTTCTGGTTTGTCGTTACTTTCTTCACGCACGTTCAGACCTTTTAATAAATACGTAAGCGCCTTCTCGGGTTGTTTAAGATCGTAGAAATGAAGCTTACCCAGGTTGTTAAGAGCAATACCCTGCACAGCTTTGTTATGGGTTTCTTCAGCCAGTATCAATGCTTTTTCATAATACTGAAGGGCTGACTTAAAATCAGCTTTTGTCTGATAGATATTTGCAATATTATTATAGAGTGTGGGTATCGGAAATGAATTCCGTTTTTCGGGGTTTAAGTGATTGTATAAATCCTGCACTTTGAAGTAATAGATCAGCGCCTTATCAAAATCCTTCAACCGATCATACACAGCACCCAGGTTATTGGTCATGGCCAATATGCCGAATGTATCTTTTTCAACCTCATAAAACTTTAAAGCTTTGAAATAATGAGCGGTTGCATTTTTATAATTTCCCATGTAGAAAAGAGCAAGACCCAGAAGTCTGTTCGATTTAGCCTCGAAACCCTCAACTTTATTTTTGACAGAAAGATCAAGTGCTTGCTGTCCATACTCGGCTGCCAATGCGTAGTTATAAGTAAGATAATAGCGCGAAATTTCAAGTAGGGAATTAATTTTAGCGGTATCGCTGTCTGCACTGCGCAGTTGTAGCTGCAGGCTGTCCAATCTAACCTGATCCTGCGCTCTCACTGTAAAAGTGAGGAGCAGAAGCAATACAAGGACACGCATGTTAAAATTCAGCATGAAGCGATTTGTTACAACCTGTAAAGCATCAGGATGAAAGTGCAAAATAATCAAAATCGCTACGGCATAACAGAAGGTTGAGTGTAGATGTATCCATATACAATAAAAATCAGGTGCTTTAAAAAGATGAAATCTTGAAAATATCCTACCCGAATTAAAAAAGAATATTACCTTTTGGATTCAATATGAAGTGTGGCTATACTATTTTATTGTTTTTACTGGCTTCCGTAGGTTCGCTTGCGCAAGGAAAAATAATGTTAGTTGGCGGTGGTTCAGAAGATGATAATGGATGGAGTGACGCCCCGTATGCATGGGCAGTCAACAGCTCAGCAAACAAGAAGGTTGCCGTGATTAGTTATTCAACTCAGGACAACTGGATACCGGATTACTTTGAATCGTTGGGTGCTGTTGAAGCGGAAAACATTAAAATTGATTCGCGCGATAAAGCAGATTTGCAAAGTACGTATGATGCCTTGATGGAATACGATGTTTTCTTTTTTAAAGGAGGAGATCAATCCATTTATTACGATTTCTACAAAGAAACCAAAACTGCTCAAGCAATCGTTGACAAGTTCAATGCAGGTGGAGTAATTGGGGGCACATCAGCCGGTATGGCAATTTTGTCGAACGTTATATTTTCAGCGCAAAACGGATCGGTGTATCCCGATGAAGCCCTTCAAAATTTTCAAAGTTCAAATTTTACTTTGGTAGACGATTTTCTGCCATTCCTGCCAGGCGTTATTGTGGATTCTCATTTTACAGAAAGAGGAAGAGGAGCTCGCTTGCTGGCGTTCATGGCGAATTGGTTTGTTACTACAGACGAGCAGCTTACGGGTATTGGTGTGGATGACCGGACGGCTCTTTGCATAGATGAGAATAAAATCGCAACCGTGTTAGGCACAGGTTCTGTATCCATCTACAGCGGTGAGTCCTTTTCGGCCTATCTGAATACAAAACCGTTGACAGATTCGGTGCACGTTACGCAATTGCTGCACGGGCATTCGATTGATTTAGACCAACTCGAAATCATAGAAGGGCCGGAAGACCTGTTACTTCCATTAAATCCTTATGAGGAAGGAAATTACGAAGTGATTATAAGCGGAAGTGAAGGCCTTTCAACGAACTCAGGTTTTATGGAGCAATTGGTTAACAGTTCGGGCGAACTAACCGATTCAATTGTGGTGGTTACCGCTGAGGGAAAAGCAGGTACGTTTATTCAGCGCTTGAATGACATGGGGGCTCCCGTTATTCTGGTAGAGACCACTCCCACCAACAACGATATTGGGCAGATTGAATTGAGAAATAATATCAGGCGTGCAAAAAAAGTATTGTTTGTCGAAAATGACGACAATACGCTTTTCAATTTCCTGAGCGAGGGTCCAACGGGTACTTTACTTCGTGAGCTCATCAAAAGAAATGGTATTATTTCAGCGTTTGTGGGAGAGGATAGCCGGTATGCAGGAGAATCATTTGTTACCAATCACCTCAGTGATGCTTATGCAGCGTATTATGGAAGACTTAATTATGAACCAGGACTATCGTTACTTCCGTCTACTACTATTATGTCGAATACATTTGATGCGAGCACGACTGATTTTTATGAAAACACAACCGCCTCCATACCCTTTGCCATGGTCAGCGACAGTGTTAAATATGGAGTATACTTAAACAGAAAAAGCTATCTCAGATTTTATCAGGAGGAACATGTTAATTACTTTCATGCAACGGGTGATCTATCTACCATGATTCTAATTAATGCAGGTACAGAGGCTTCGTTTGCCGCCACACGGGATTATGTTGGCTTTTCTTCCATGCAGTATGTGCTCTTAAATGGCGATGTAAAAATTAAAGTAGGCGAACCACAGCCTTCTGTGGATGAATCTTTTGAATTTGAGCAGCCGGTGGTAGGAATTGAAAATGAAGTTGATAAATTCTCACCAAAAATCTTTCCTAATCCATCGGGCACTGGCATGTTTCATATTTCATCAGACTTCATTCATCCATCCGCATCCTTGACTGTATCAGATTTTACGAGCAGAATATTGGTAAATGAACAATGGAATTCCGATATTGCTCAACGCATCGACCTCTCCTCCTTTGCGAATGGAATATACTACCTGACTGTACGTTATGGTAATAAGCAGTATACCTTGAAAATGTTAAAAGGACTTTAAAAAATTATTTACGATCGCGAAGTTTTTATTTTTTGCTTAAAATAGTTTGCTATGAATAAAATTTTACTGTTTTTATTTTTCTCATTCTTATCCTTTCCTATGCTGGCACAGGAGAAAACCGTGAGGGGGAAAGTAACAAATGCTGAAGATGCTTCCGCGCTGCCCGGAGTAAGCGTTACATTAAAAGGGACCAACCAGGGTACCGTTACCGATGGTGATGGCAAGTACGCTATTCAGGTAAGCACCCAGGAAAGCACCCTGGTGTTTTCGTTTATCGGGATGACCCCCGTAGAAATACAGGTTGGGACTCAGGAACTTCTGGATGTATCGATGACTGCGGATGTAACGCAATTATCGGAAGTGGTAGTGATTGGATATGGAACGGGTGAAAAAAGATTTTTAACGGAATCGGTAGGCGTGGTGAAAGCAGAGGCGATAAAAGATATTCCGGTGGCCACCATCGATGGCATTTTACAAGGACAAACAGCCGGGGTGCAAGTATTACAAAACTCGGGTACACCAGGCGGTGGTATGTCCGTTCGCATACGGGGTACTACCTCCATTAGCGGATCAGGTCAACCACTAT
>JANNQJ010000105.1:0-17022 GCA_031400675.1 Cyclobacteriaceae bacterium | reverse complement strand
AAAAGATTTAACGCTTCAATATGATAAAGTTGAAATCAATACCCTTCAAGTATCCCAGGAAGAAATAGCTTCAGCTGAAGCATTAATAACACCCCAACTCAAAAAGGCAATTCAAACTGCTGCAACAAACATTGAAAAGTTTCATCTTGCGCAACAACGACCTGTTTCAGCAATTGAAACAATGCAAGGAGTAACTTGTTGGAGAAAAGCAGTCGCCATTACAAACGTAGGTATTTACATTCCCGGTGGAAGTGCTCCTCTGTTCTCAACGGTGCTCATGCTGGCAATCCCAGCTAAGCTGGCAGGTTGCAAAGAAATTATTTTATGCTCTCCTCCTGATGCCTCAGGAAAAATAGATCCTAATGTATTATATGCAGCTAAACTAACCGGAGTAACAAAAATCTTCACTGTAGGCGGAGCACAAGCAATTGCCGCCATGGCATATGGTACGGAGAGTGTTCCAAAAGTTTACAAAATTTTTGGGCCCGGAAATCAATTTGTTACTAAAGCAAAACAATTGGTGAGCAATGAAGGTACAGCAATTGACTTACCTGCTGGGCCATCGGAAGTACTGGTACTGGCAGATGATTCTGCGAATGCTTCCTTTATCGCAGCCGATTTATTGTCACAAGCTGAGCATGGTGAAGACAGCCAGGTAATGTTGGTTGTTACCAGGAAGGATCTTATAAACGAAGTTCAGGAAGAGATTCAAAAGCAAATCGCCACACTTCCCAGACGAGCGATCGCTGAAAAAGCATTGATCAATAGCAGAGCGCTTTACTTTGACAAGGTTAACTCAGCTATTGATTTTGTGAATGAATATGCGCCTGAACACCTCATACTCAATATGAAAGATGCAGATGAGCTTACCGAAAAAATTGTAAATGCCGGTTCTGTTTTCATTGGCAACTATTCACCGGAAGCAGCAGGCGATTACGCATCGGGTACCAATCATACCTTGCCAACCAACGGACATGCAAAAGCCTATGCAGGTGTGTCATTAGAAAGTTTTGTAAAATACATCACGTTTCAAAAACTTACAGAAGAAGGAATTAAGAACCTTGGTTCTTTTGTGGAGCAAATGGCGGAAGCAGAAGGTTTGGAGGCACACAAACGGGCTGTCAGTATTCGCTTAAATCAACTAAGCACTAAGAGATGATTCAGAAATTAATTCGGGAAAATATTCAACAGCTCACCCCATACTCTTCCGCGCGGGATGAGTTTCAGGGTGACGGTCAGGTCTTTTTAGACGCTAATGAAAATCCATACCCTTCTCCGTATAACCGGTACCCAGACCCGCTGCAGAGAAAGTTGAAAGGAAAAATAGCCATACTGAAATGCGTAAGTCCTTCACAACTATTTTTGGGTAACGGAAGTGATGAAGCAATCGATTTGCTTATTCGTGTTTTTTGTGAACCCGGCCAGGACTCAATTCTGATCACAGCACCAACCTATGGAATGTACGCGGTGTGTGCAGGTGTAAATAATATATCGGTACAACGCGTACTCTTAACGCAAGATTATGAACTGGATATTGATTTAATATTCAATTCAATCCTTCCCTCGACAAAAATTATATTTCTGTGCAGTCCAAATAACCCATCGGGTAATTTACTTCAACGGGAAAAGGTTGAGAAAATAATTCAGGAGTTCAAAGGAATTGTGATCATTGATGAAGCTTATATTGATTTTGCCAACGATCCGGGTTTTGCTCCGGTATTATCACGCTACCCCAATCTGGTTATACTTCAAACACTATCAAAAGCCTGGGGCTTAGCCGGACTCAGGTTGGGACTATGCATCGCATCAGAAGAAATTATCAATGTGTTGAACAAAATTAAATATCCGTATAACATTAGTACGGTTACTCAGCAAATAGCGTATGATCAAATATTAAATTCTGAACAGAAGAACAAATGGGTAACAACAATTTTGAGTGAGAGAGAAAAACTAAAACAAGCGTTGACTAAAATCAAAATTGTATTAGAAGTATATCCATCTGATGCTAACTTTTTATTAGTTAAAATCGCTAACGCAAAGGAGGTCTATCAAAAATTGATAAAACATGGAATTGTGGTTCGAGATCGGTCATCTGTTGTAAGGTGTGAAAATTGCCTACGGATCACCATTGGTACACCATTGGAAAATGAACTACTCATTCAAGCTTTAAAAAGTATATGAAAAAAGTCCTCTTTATTGATCGCGATGGTACACTAGTTCTTGAGCCAGCTGATGAGCAAATCGACAGTTTAGAAAAACTTGATTTCTATCCAGGGGTATTTAGCTGGTTGGGGAAAATTGCAAATGAAACGGATTATGAATTAGTAATGGTTACAAACCAGGATGGCCTTGGTACAGCTAAGTTTCCAGAAAACACATTTTGGCCAGCACATAAAAAATTAATGAGCGCACTTGAGAATGAGGGTATTCGATTTTCTGAAGTATTGATTGATCGTTCATTTGGACATGAGAATAAATCAACACGAAAGCCAGGAACAGGCTTGCTCACCAAATATTTATCGGGAGATTACGACCTGAAGAATTCATACGTGATTGGGGATCGCTTAACTGACATTGAGTTGGCTAAAAACCTGGGTGCAAAAGGGATTCTAATAAATGATGGAAGACTACTTGAAAAATTGAGAGGTCATAATTTTAAGGACTATTGCGTCTTGACGACTACCTTCTGGAAAGATATTTACAATCTATTAGTAAAATCTTCGCGTATAGCCCATGTAAAAAGAGTAACGAAAGAAACAGACATAACAATTCAACTTAATCTGGATGGATCGGGCAAATCAAACATTAGAACCGGACTTGGATTCTTAGATCACATGCTGGAACAAATCTCGCGTCATGCAACTGTAGATCTCGAGGTAGAAGTGAAAGGAGATTTGCATATTGATGAACACCACACCATTGAAGATACAGCCTTGGCACTTGGAGAAGCCTTTCTAAAAGCACTTGGGGATAAGCGCGGCATCGAACGGTATGGATTCTGTCTGCCCATGGACGACTGCCTGGCACAAGTGGCCCTTGATTTTGGCGGAAGACCCTGGCTGGTTTGGCAAGCTGATTTCAAGCGTGAGAAAATTGGGGAAGCACCCACGGAAATGTTTATGCATTTCTTTAAATCTTTTTCTGATACAGCAAAGTGCAACTTGAATATTCAAGCAGATGGAACAAATGAGCACCACAAGATTGAATCTATTTTTAAAGCTTTTGCGAAAGCTATAAAGATGGGCGTGAAACGCGAAGGAAATCAATTACCTACAACAAAAGGAACTCTGTAATGCGGGTTGCGATTATCAAATACAACGCAGGCAATATTCAGTCGGTATCATTTGCTTTAGAGCGATTGGGTGTTGACTTCATTGTAACAGACAATATCGAACAAATTCAAAAAGCTGATAAGTTGATTTTTCCAGGAGTGGGCGAAGCAAGTACAACCATGCAGCATCTAAAATTTAACAAACTGGATGCGGTAATCAAAAATGCAAAACAGCCGGTCTTGGGAATTTGTTTAGGAATGCAACTCATGTGTAAGCACTCAGAAGAAAATGACACAACTTGTTTGGGAATTTTTGATGAAGATGTCAAGCAATTTATTGCGTCTACCAAAAAAAAGGTACCACACATGGGATGGAACCAATTAAAGTTCACAACCGGCTGGCTGGGTGATAACCTTAATAATAAGAACATGTATTTTGTTCATAGTTTTTATGTTCCGATCAATACCTTTACCTCAGCCATTACAGATTACGGTGTTTCATTTAGCGCTGCCATGCGAAAAGATAATTTTTATGCAGTACAGTTTCATCCGGAAAAATCAGCAACCGATGGGGAGTTAGTCCTTGAAAAATTTCTGAAATTATGAGAATTATTCCTGCTATCGATATCCTGTACGGAAAGTGCGTTCGGCTGACACAAGGTAATTTCGGGAAAGTGAAAATTTACAATGAAGATCCGTTAGAAGTTGCGTTGCAGTTTCAAAATGCTGACTTAGAATACCTGCATCTAGTGGACTTAGACGGAGCTAAAAAAGGAAAAGTAGTAAACTGGGATGTGATCATTGAATTGCAGGAAAAGGCAGCACTCCTTATAGATTTTGGCGGTGGGGTTCAAACGGAAGAAGACGTAGAACGTCTTCTTGGATTAGATATTAGCCAGATCAACATTGGGAGCCTTGCCGTCAAAGAGCCCAAAAGATTTATGAATTGGCTAGCCGAATACGGCCCCGATAATTTTATTCTCAGTGCCGATGTAATAAACGAAGAAATCATGATCAACGGCTGGCTTGAGCCAACTCAATTCCGGTTATTCGATTTGGTTGATCAATACGTCCTTCATGGACTTAAGCATTTAACGTGTACTGACATTAGTAGGGATGGAATGATGAAAGGCCCCAACCTCGATTTGTACAAAAAACTAAAAGACCGTTTTCCCAAACTGAATATCAACGCAAGTGGTGGAATAACATCTCTTGATGATCTGCAAAAATTAAAATCACTTTCGATTGATGGTGCTATCATTGGGAAAGCACTATACGAACAAAAAATAAAATTAGAAGACTTGAAAAATTTTTAAGAAAATCGTGCTAACAAAACGCATCATACCCTGCCTGGATATTCAAAACGGTCGCACCGTAAAAGGGATAAATTTTGTCAGCATACGTGATGCGGGAAATCCGGTTGAAATGGCAACACTGTATGCACAACAAGGTGCTGATGAATTAGTTTTCCTGGACATCTCCGCAACCAATGAACAAAGAAAGACTTTCTCAACTTTGGTGAAAGAGATCGCACGCCATATAAATATTCCTTTCACAGTGGGTGGTGGAATAAGTACTGTCAAGGATGTGGCTCCACTGCTGGAGGCAGGGGCAGACAAGGTGAGTGTCAATACTGCGGCAGCTAAAAATCCTGAGTTGATCGATGAACTCGCAAGGGAATTTGGATCACAGTGTATTGTATTGGCTATTGATGCACAAAAAGTTGATAATCAATGGACAGTTTACACACATGGAGGAAACCAACCAACTAACAAAAAGCTATTTTCCTGGGCCAAAGAAGGTCAGCAACGAGGAGCAGGCGAAATTCTATTCACAAGCATGGATCACGATGGAACAAAGAATGGGTTTGCAGTTGACCCACTTTCCAAACTTCATGAGTTGTTAACCATACCCATAATTGCTTCCGGAGGGGCCGGCACTAAAGGCGATTTTATGGAAGTATTTATCCTCGGGAAGGCAGACGCGGCATTAGCTGCCAGCGTATTCCACTTTGGAGAGATCAAAATACCGGAATTAAAATCATTTCTATCTGATAAGGGAATCGCGATGAGGTTATAATTATTCAACAATGAAAGAGACTATAGATTTCTCAAAATTAAATGGGCTTGTGCCCTGCATTGTGCAAGATGCAGATACGAAGACAGTTCTCATGCTTGGCTTTATGAATGAACAGGCCTATCAAAAAACCCTTGCTGAAAAGAGGGTTACTTTCTACAGCAGAAGTAAAGAAAGACTCTGGACCAAAGGAGAAACTTCAGGGAATTGGCTGGAGCTCGTGGAGATTCTAGAAGATTGCGACAATGATACACTATTAATAAAGGCTAATCCCAGAGGTCCGGTTTGCCATACCGGTGCTGATACTTGTTTCAATGAAACAAATGAAGACTGGAACCTGAAGTCATTAGAGAATATCATCACAGATCGAAAACTAAATCCCAAAATTGAATCGTATACAAGTACACTTTTTGAATCAGGCATCAACAAAATTGCTCAGAAAGTTGGAGAAGAAGCGATTGAGTTAGTGATCGAATCAAAAGATGAAAATAAGGAACGCTTTCTAAACGAAGCTGCAGACCTGATGTTTCATTACCTGGTACTGTTATCAGCTAAAGACTGCACGCTACAAGAGGTAATTAAAATATTAAAGAAAAGACATACACAGTGATCTAAGATTTAGTATTTCCGATTTGGGCCTCAAAAAAAACCTAAACCTTAAATTGTCGGTTAGCTTACAAGTTGATATTTCGGTTTTCAATCATTTGTAAAAGGATATTGCAACTCCTATCTTACTTCAATGAATACTGCTGAAACCAAAGTATTAAATGGATACCCGTTTATCAGGTATGTACGTGAAATATATTCTTCCGTAGAAGTGCTAACACGAAGTCAGGAATTTTTAGAGTGGGTTAATAAACGAAGAACGGTTAGGGATTTTTCCGATAAGATTATTCCGAAAGAAGTAATTGATAACATTATATTGTCGGCCTCCACCGCACCATCAGGTGCACACAAGCAACCCTGGACGTTTTGCATTGTTTCCGATCCCAAGTTGAAATCAGTTATACGGATAGAGGCTGAAAAAGAAGAGTATGAGAGTTACAATGGCAGAATGAGTGAAGAATGGGTAAAAGATTTAAGTCCGTTGCAAACCGATTGGAAGAAACCATTTCTCGAAACAGTACCCTATCTGATAATAGTTTTCAAGAAAATCTATGACATTAAATCCGATGGCTCTAAAGGAACCAATTACTATGTCAGTGAATCAGTGGGAATCGCATGCGGCTTTCTGCTTGCTGCTATTCATCATGCAGGGCTGGTAGCACTTACCCATACACCTAGTCCCATGAATTTTCTTACAAAAATCCTGAAACGACCTGAGAATGAGCGACCGTTCTTATTAATTCCGGTGGGGTATGCTGCAGAAGAAACTTTCGTTCCTAAACTTGATCGGAAGTCGTTAGATGAGGTTGCCGTTTATTATTAAGGGTCAATCTCTTGCTTGATCATCTTTAGGTAAAAGTTTCAAATACGTAAGCTTGTAAGTAATCGTAAAGGAGCCATCATTCTCTGTTCGTATACCTTCCAGTATATCTTTTTGCTTATCATAAGAAAAAGTATAAGAGAGCATTTTGCCACGCGGTTCGAAATGTTTGTATACTAAAATGTTTCCATCCGATACTCCTGTAAATTCCCCACGGATAGAGTAGGTCGGAAGAAAATCCTTATCCAACGGCACCTCCAGGTATTCTCTGTTTGGATTGCCCGAATCACGAATAATAGCAACTTTCGAGTAGTTTTCTTTCCGTTCAACCACTTTTTCTCTTTCTGTAGTTGACAGAAGTCCCTTACCTTTTTTTGTAATCAAGCTGGAGACAGAATAAATACCCTCAATGGTGCCGATGCTGGTGCGATCTTTATCAAAATAACGCTTAACCATCGATCCAAAATCAATCTGTTCATACGGATTGACTTTCTGCTTTTGCCTCATCCTGTACATTTTTTCCATTGAACAGGACGAAAAAACAAAGAGCAAAATTAAAATATGATATTTCAGTTTACGCATCCTTCGTTAAAAAAATATATCTGCGTACTCCCCTTTCGCCCGTGTGCGGCAGGAAAGTTTACCCTTAAGAGCATACGGTTTAAATAAAGATTTACCCAGCAGCATGCGAACACATTCCTGAATGCCTTCCGTAATAGAAGGGTGCGGATGTACACACTCAGCCAGTTCTTCAATTCCTTTGTCCATAGAAATTAAAAGTGCTACTGCCTGAATGGCACTGGAGGCATGATGGCCCACTACTTTCATCCCCAGTATTTTCATGTGTTCATCGTTCGTTACCAACAGCTTGATAAAACCTTGCGTGTTTCGGTTGGCTATTGCACGGGGAATACAAGCATAATCAAGTGTCACTACTTTATAATCCATTCCCTTTTCTGTCGCCTGTGTTTCATTTAATCCAACGCCTGCAACTTCCGGATTCAAAAACATAATTGTACTGATGTTTTCATAAATCAATTTTCGGTGCGGGTTACCAAAAATCTTTTCAACTGCGTACCGTGCTTCAAGTTCACCTACGTTTACCAGTGAAATATCAGCGGTAATATCGCCTACCGCATAGATGTTCGATACGTTGGTTTGTGTGTCGTTGTCTTCAATCCCGCGCTTCGATATTTGAATCCCTACGTTATCATCCCACAAATCCTCATAGTTGGGAATTCGGCCAACGGAAACAAGTGCTTTCTCTACATTAAAAACTTCCTTAGCGCCATCATCATATTCCAACTCATATTCCACGCGTTCATTTTTTATTTCCATGCGAACCAAATGGGAATTGCGGTGAACCAGCACACCGCTGTTTTCCATGTTGCGTTCAATTACATTTACCACATCACTGTCTTCAAAAGGAAGTATACGCGCACCTTTGTCGATCAGGTGCACTTTAGTTCTGCCAAACCCGGAGAATATGGTGGCGTACTCACAGCCTATTACCCCCGCACCTACAATCACCATGCTCTCTGGAAAATCATCCATATTCTCAATACCTTCACTGGTCATAACTATTTTCTCATCAATGGGAAGTTCAGGTAAGAGACGGGGTCGGCTGCCTGTGGCTAGAATAATATAATCAGTAGTCACGATTTCACGCTTGTTCCCGTTGCTGATTTCAACTTCATGCTGACTGAGAAGTTTAGCTGTACCAGTTTTAAAAACAAGCAATTTTAAGTTGAGTAAAAAATCCATATGTTCTTTCAGCATGGTCAGGCGTTCATCCACTGCTTTACGAACTTCACCCTGAATTTCTTTGTACACTATGCCGGGAGCCTGAATATTATAACGCTTCAAACTTTTTCCGAAGCTTGCTGCTTCGCGTGAAAGTTCCCACCAGGTTTTAGACGAAAGTGCCCCATTGGTGACTCCCGCACCTCCAACTTCGGTTTTCTCAATCAACAATACTTTTTTCTTAAAATCGAGTGCCCGCATAGCGGCTGCGTAACCAGACGGGCCAGCACCAATAACAATGAGATCAAACCTTTCCATAGCTTATAAGACAATTAACGGTTGAATTTAGTATTAAAAACGCTAATTTCGAGCGAGTAATTATGCAATGAAGTTTTGGGATCAATTATCTGTAGTTGGTATTTATCAAGGTACTTCTCCATTCCTTCGCAGAAGTATCCAACTTTCCAATAGAATTTCCTTCGTTTTATTTGCACTCACATTATTGCTAATAATTTTACTAGTATTTCTGGAGGGTTTCAACATTGGCATACAACGGATATGTTTTAGTCTACTTTTTTATGCACTCACACCGCTGCTTAATTATTTTAGATATTATAGGGTTAGTCGGTTTAGCATTTCAGTTATTGTGCCCATCTACACAATAGGATTGGTGGCAGCAGGTAACTCTGGCATTACTCCGCTTATCTATTCCGCATCATATTTTCCTCCACGCATTATTACCATGGCTACCTGTATCATACCACTGTTTGTATTTGATACATATAAAGAAAAAAAGATCATGCTTGGGGCGCTGGCCGTTTGCATGCTTACTTCCGTTGGATACGACTTAGTGTTACACCTGATTGGTAAAAATGTTGACTTCTATAGCAAGATGGACGTTTTTATTTATTACAACTTCATCTTCTTTATCGAGTTCGCCACCCTTGTTGTTTGTGCGTTTATGCTAAAACGCGCGGTCGATAAAACCGATAACGAAAATCACAAGCTATTAAACGAAAAAGAAAGTACTAACGAGGCCATAAGAAAGCAAAACAATCACCTTTTAGAACTTAATCAGGAAATTGAAACTCAGCATAAGGAAATGATTTCTCAAGCTGAAGAATTAAGAAGTAACCAGGAAAAAATAGAAGAAGCGAATACGATTATTCAACACCAGCGAAATGAATTAGAACGACACAATGAACAGCTGGAAGTACTTGTAAAGGAGAAAAGTAAAGACTTGGTATTAACCAATGAGGAACTTATCAAATACAACAGTGAGTTGCGACAATTTTCATACACAGTTTCCCATAATTTAAGAGGTCCGGTTGCCCGATTGCTAGGTCTCTCCAATTTGCTAACCCTGGATGATCAAGCGTTGACTGAAGATCAACGAAATATCTTAAGACTTTTAAAAAACTCTTCAGAGGAATTGGACATCGTCATAAAAGACTTAAACAAAATCATCGACATCCGAAATGATATTTACAGAATTAAAGAGAAAGTAACATTTTTAACGGAATACGAAAAAATTAAGAAAAGTCTGGAAGGCATCATGGATGATCAGGTGAATTTTACAATTGACTTCCATGCCGCACCTTTTGTGTATACAATTCGTCCTTTATTAAACAGCATTTTGTATAATCTCATTAGTAACGCAATCAAGTACAGGTCGAATCAACGAAAATTGGAGATTAGCTTAAAAACTTCAATCGTGTTAGATAAAGTCGTGCTCATCATTAGCGACAATGGACTTGGCATGAACCTGGAGCAATTCGGAAATAATATTTTCGGCATGTACAAACGATTCCATACCCATACCGATGGGAAAGGACTTGGACTTTACCTGGTGAAGTCGCAAATGGAAACCTTGGGAGGGAAAGTTTCTGTTACGAGTGCATTGAACCAAGGAACAACATTTACGTTGGAGTTTAATATTCAAAAAGATATAGAGGGTCAAATTTGTTTTGAAAACGAGTATGGAACAATTTATTACAATGCCAGGATAAACCTGGTTGGTTTGGTTTGGAAAATAAATGTTAACTCGGAGCAATACAGAACCTTGTTTTCAAAATGTCTCGAAATTTTACGAATCTATAAGACCCAGCTTTGGTTATCCGACATGCGGAGGCAAGGCATACCCTCACAGCAAGATCAGGCTTGGATGGTAGAGAACATCCTGAATGAGGCGGTTCAAAACGGATTAGTCCGAATTGCGGGTATTTATGAGCCCCCGCAACATAATGAAGAATACCGTTCAAAAATTACAGCGGCAGCAAAAAAAATGGAAGTTGAGGTACAGTTTTTTATAGCAAAAAAAGAGGCTGAAGATTGGCTTGAAGCGTATACCCAATCCATACAAACGAATTAAGCGATCCTGGGTAGAAAAATACCCGCCACCATACATCGCACACTTCCTCCTCCGTATTGTTCAATCGTACTAATTGATACGGGAATGAGTTCAGCATGTTTACTGATCGCATCAAGCTGCCCCGGTAACAAAGAGAGAAATGCTTTTTCTGAAACTAATATTACAGACTCATCAGATTTTGTACGCACTTCAATCATATTGCCTGCAAACAACCGAAGTTGTTCATAACTAATAGCCACTACCTGATGATGGGTGTCAGCGAAGGATTGTAACAATATTTCCTGATCTTCATCTTTTTTAATAGCATCCAGGCATATCACTGCAAACTTACTTCCTATACACATCAATACATTTGTATGATAGATGGGTTGATCTGCTTCATCAACTGCATCGAAAAGTACGGGCTTAAAATTTATCTTCTTACAGAGTTCCTTCAAGATTGGTTCATGTGTTCGCGCAGAGCGGCTTGCATACGCTATCCTATTGGGATAGTCGAATACCACACTCCCTGTTCCTTCTAAAAACTGATTCTCAATTTCGAACCCTGACAAGTCAACTGTTTGGCTAACCTGAAATTTCGATTTGAGAATCTCAATAACCGGAATCGTTCGTTCTAATCTTCTGTTCTCAGCCAGCATCGGGTACAGAATAACAGTACCATCTTCATGGAAAGAAATCCAGTTGTTCGGAAAGATTGCATCCGGCTTATGAGGATCAGCAGCATCATCCACTACAATAACATCAACATCATGGGCGATTAGGATGTCAACCATGGTATTAAATTCGTCCAATGCTTTTCTGCTCACTTCCAGTAAAGACTCAGTTTGCTCAATTTGAAATGCATTTGTAATCGCTGTTTGAGGATTGAACCCAAACGAAGAGGGCCGAACCATCAATACACTGGAAGGCGCTTGTGAAAACTTCATGCCTGAAAGTTATATTTTTTGAGGAAGAGTTGAGTAATTTGAATCGTAAAACCTGCTATGCTAGACACTCTTCTTGAATTCGATAAAGAATTACTTCTTTTTTTAAATAGCTTTCACGCTCCGTGGCTTGATCCCGTTATGCTTTGGATAACCAAAACGTTCTTTTGGCTGCCCCTCTATCTCTTCTTATTATTTCTAGTCATTAAAAATTTCAAAAAAGACGCTTGGATCGTACTAATCGGAGTTGCCATTGCCATTCTTCTGGCCGATCAGATAACCAGCAGCTTGCTGAAACCGTTTTTCGCCAGACTCCGCCCCTCACGCGAACCCAGCTTGCAAGGTCTCGTTTATTTAGTCGATGGTTACACAGGTGGAAAATATGGTTTTGCCTCCAGCCATGCCGCCAATACCTTTGCCACCGCACTTTTCTTTTGGCTTCTTTTTAAGGAACATTACCAGTGGATGTGGGTGTTATTTGTATGGGCAGTAATTATGACATACTCCAGAATTTATTTAGGTGTCCATTATCCCGGAGATATTCTTGTAGGGATGCTGATCGGACTTGGAGCTGCCTGGACAGGTTTTAAAATTCAGAAATTGATTTGTAATAAGAAAGCGAAGCTTGGTAAGAAAGTTGAGTAACTGAATTGATTACAGTCGCAGGAAACAAGCAAATGAAAAATAAACGCTATAGCTAAAGTTTTGATTATTATTACTTAGCATTTTACATGAAAAGATTTAATTCATTTCTTTTTCTTTCACTTTGGACAATTGCAATGCCATCATTTGGACAAAGACTTGTAACAGGAAGACTTGTTGACAAAGAAACAGGAGGACCAATTAAAGAGGCAACAATTCAATTGATTGGAACCAATATCACGACTACGGTGAACGCACTTGGTTTTTTTCAACTACAGATAGATAGTGTTGATCATATAACCATCAGTAGTCCCAAATATGAAGTTATAAAAGTGAAGATTCCATCGGTTGGCAATTTTAAGGTAGAATTGGTCAAATCTAAAAGTCAATCCCAATATGTTGGTGAAAAATTCTACTTCGATGATTATGAATTTCCATGTGATCAGGCTGGCGCAAAATCTTATAAAATAATAACCCAGCACCCTGATGAACCAAGTAAATTTTTAGTTTCAGATTTCGATATGAATGAAGTAAAGAAACAGACTGGAACATACTCTGAAGATCTTTATACACGAGATGGGTTTTTTACTGTATTCCATACAAATGGACAAAAAAGTGCGGAGGGCTATTATAAAGACAATTCTCAAATCGGTAAATGGAAAAAGTGGTATAAGAACGGTCAGCTTAAAGAGGAAAGTTTCTACTATGCTTCTAAAAGTCCTGATGAAGTGTTGAGGGTTGAAAATTTTTGGGATAGCTTGGGTATCAAATTAGTTACGGATGGAAATGGTGAATATTTTATTGACCGAGACGACCAGTTGAAATACGCAAAGGGCTCAATTCAAAATGGTTTTAAAACGGGAAAATGGATTGGGTACTTAAAAAGTGGAGAAGTTGGTTACGTGGAGGAGTATAAAAAAAATAAGCTGATATCAGGAATTAGTTATGATTCCTTAAGAAAGGAATACACGTATGATAAAATAATGGACTACGACTTGGCATCAATGAAATTATTTTACCAATTTCTAAATAAAAACATGGTGTATCCACGAGTTGCAAGGGAAAATATGATTCAAGGAAAGGTAATTATCCAAATGACTATAGATTCTGAAGGTTATATTTTAAATTCAAGAATCGCAAAGGGACTTGACGCCAGATGTGATGCTGAGGCATTAAGAATAATCAAAAAATATGATGGTAAATTGAATTGGCTTAAAAAACGGGGGCAAATGTTCACAACATTCAAATCAGAACCATTGTATCTTCCAATCGTGTTTAAATTAAATCACTGAGCAACAGCCTCAACAGCCGTGTTTTTTTTATCTGGGTCTAGTACTTCCAAAGTTTTACACTACCCTAAAAGTTTCTTCACATATTTCCCCACAATGTCAAACTCAAGGTTTACCAAGTCGCCTTCTTTTATAGAATTGAAATTAGTATGCTGGTATGTAAAAGGAATAATGGCAACCGTAAATCCACTGGCTGTTGAATTGAAACATGTCAGGCTCACACCATTCACGCAAATCGATCCTTTCTCAACTGTAATATTTCCAAGGGTTTGATCGTACTCAAAATCGAAGAGCCAGCTTCCGCCTTCTTCTTTTATAGACTTAATTATTCCGGTTTGGTCAACATGACCCTGAACAATATGCCCATCAAACCTTCCATTCGCCATCATGCAGCGCTCAATATTTACCGTATTACCTTCTGCTAATTTCCCCAGCGTTGATTTCTGAAGTGTTTCATTAATGGCTGTAACCCAGTGCGTGTTTCCTTCAATTTTTGTTACTGTAAGACAAACCCCGTTGTGAGATACACTTTGATCGATTTTAAGTTCATTACCAATGTTGCTTTCTATCTTAAAATGGCGGTTCATCCCCTCTGTCTGTATATGAGCGACCATCCCTAAAGCTTCAATTACCCCTGTAAACATGCCCGAAAATAAGGTTTCTCAAAATAATATTTATAAATTGGTTTATAATATAAACTATTTTACATTTACATCGTTATACAGCACATATGGAAAACAAGAACGACAACTTAAGCGCTCAGCAAAGTCTTGACCTGATCACCTCGATGATCCGTCAGGCTAAAGGGAATGTTCAAAAAAGTGGTTTCTACTTTTTGCTTTGGGGTTGGACCATCGTGATCGCCAACCTCGGTGTTTACTTCATGCTTGAGTTCACGGACATTAAAAATCCATTTCTCATGTTTTCCATCACTATTCCGGCTGCTATCATCTCCATGATTTATGGCATGAACCAGGGGAAAAAAGTCGCGGCTCCTACCGTGTTGGATTCCATTCACATGTGGTTATGGATCGGTTTTGGAATCAACTGTTTCATCATGGCAGCTTTTGGTGGTAAAACCAACTGGCAAATTAATCCTGTTATTATCACCATGTGCGCTGTACCAACTTTCGTATCGGGAATTATGCTCAAGTTCAAACCATTAGTGATTGGCGGATCACTCTTTTGGGTGTTTGGAATTATTTGTTTTATGGTAGATCCTAAAATTCAATTTCTGGTAGCTGCATTTGCGGTTACTGTTGGATATCTGGTGCCTGGCTACATGCTCAAAAAATCAGAAGCATAATGTTGAAAGAACTTGATCCGTTACTGCATTCTCAACTGAGATTGGGAGTTATGTCACTTTTGATAAGTGTTGATTCGGCAGAATTTACTTTTCTAAAAGAAAAAACAAACTCAACTGCGGGCAACTTGAGTGTTCAGCTTGACAAACTTTCAGAAGCGGGATACATCACAATAGACAAATCCTTCAAAGGAAAAAGACCCTTAACTACCTGTAAGATTACCAAACAAGGTTTGAAAGCATTTGAAGAATATGTGAATTCATTGAAGCAGTATATCGGAAAATAATTTTTTTCTCTCATTTAGTTTATAAAATAAACAAGTTTACAAACATGAATAATAAAAAGAAAAAGCTCTTATTGATTCTGGGGGTACTGACTTGTCTCGTTGTGTTACTCCTATCGCGCACGGGCAAACTTGAATCCGCAAACGGACACATAGGCTCGATCAATATTGTCCAGCATGTCATTATTCATCCACAGCAGATATTAACTAAGGTCAACAATATTTTAAGGACGTTATGAAACTGTTTATGCTCTTGTGTACGATCATGCTCAGCCTCTTCCTTGGGCGTTACATTGCTCAATATAGCGAGACTCAAAACAAGAGGGTAGAAATAAAAATGAATGTCTCATCAAACAACTCGATAAAATAAATATCAATTCACACATAACTTAAACTTACATAAAATGAAAAAGCAAATTACCTTACTCTGCATGATGCTAATGATGGCAGGTGCAGTTATCGGTCAGGACACCTCCAAAACTGCTCGCGAGAAAATGAAAAAACTTAACCTAATGGCAGGTCGCTGGAAAGGTGAAGCAACTGTAAGCCAAAGAGGCGGTGCACCCATCAAAGTAACTCAGGAAGAAAATATTAAATGGGAGCTCGATAGCTTGGTTTTAACCTTTGAAGGGACAGGACGTAAACAGGACGACCCAACTAAAGTTTCCTTTCATGCTTTTGCAATAGTCAATTTCAACATTACAACACAAGAATATAACATGCGATCATTCTTAATGGACGGAAAGCAAACCGATGCGTATTTCAAGGAAGTAGGTGAAAATAAATTTGACTGGGGTTTTGATGTACCAGGCGGAAAAGTTATCTACCACATTACGCTGGATCCGGTAAACAAGAAATGGAATGAAAAGGGAGAATTCTCACCCGATGGAACCCAATTTTACCCATTCTTTGAAATGAACCTGAACAAACTTTAGCTAATTTGTAACCAGTTGACTCTCTAATTAAACCCAACAACCTATATGACACCTGAAGAAGAAAAACTGTATAAGGCAGCAAAGAAACGAGTGAAAGAACTCAAAGAATTCTATTCGCACGCAATCACCTTCTCAATTGCTTTTCCATTTTTGGTTTTTATTAACTTGTACTATTCACCTGATTATTGGTGGTTCCTCTGGGTCTTGCTGGGTTGGGGTGTATTTGGCCTGGGCTCACATGCAATGAAGGTTTTGGGAAGGAACGCTATCTTTGGAAAAGACTGGGAAGAGCGCAAGATCAAAGATGAGATGGAGAAAATGAATAGGCAATGATAATTAATCGATTTTCAATTAACCGAAGTTTGATAAGCATTGGCTAATTGATAAATTGACTAACTGTTAATTGGATTACGCTATGGTGAACTGGCAGAAGGAATTCCAACCCCTCATTAAAAAATACAAAGACAAGAAACATCCTCTGGACTACAACAATACTTACCAGTTGGTAGTAATGGTTGTGTTATCAGCACAGGATTCCGACAGGAACATTAATAAAATTGCACCTGAATTTTTCAAGATTTTTCCCGACCTCAAATCGTTGGCTACCGCAAATGCAGATATGATTTATCCGCTGGTTTCAAAAGTTCGAAACTTCGGAAACAAGACCAAATGGTTACTCGCAATTGCATCTACGTTAAAGAATGACAAGAACATTCCAAAAACAATGGAGGCGCTGACGGCACTGCCAGGCATTGGCAG
>JANNQJ010000104.1:0-2486 GCA_031400675.1 Cyclobacteriaceae bacterium | reverse complement strand
TCACCGATGCAATCCGGTTAGTTGATGATCAGCAAAATTTCGTTGCTGGTACAATTCAACTTAGTCATGAAGAACGAAGGGTTCATTTCTTACCAAACGAAATCTGGAAAGCCGGTCGTTACACATTACTTATTGAAGGCCGATTGGAAGATCTTGCCGGTAATAACCTCAACCGTCCGTTTGACAAGGATTTGAAATCCAAAGTGAAAGAAAAAGCGTTCAAAGAAATTTTTGAAAAAGAGTTTGATATTCTTTGAGTCACATCAGCCCATTTTAGAGTTCAGATCACACAGCTATTAACAATATTTGTTGCAATCAGCGTGCAACTATTCCGCCTTTTTTATACTCTATACAGGGTTAGTTGAAAAAATCAGATCAACGTTGAAACCTTTTGCCTCTACTTCGGTACTACATATTTATTAATTGCCTTATATGCTAAAAAACTACGTCCTCGTCACCCTCCGCAATCTCCTAAAGAACAAAACTTACTCGTTCATCAATATAGCGGGGTTATCCATCGGCATCACATGCAGTTTGCTCATCATGTTGTGGGTATTTGATCAGCTGTCTTATGATCGGTTTCACCCCAAGGTGGACAGGTTATATCAGGTGTGGGTAAACGCTACGTTTGATGGCAAGATTAATTCGTGGAACTCCCTTCCTCTTCCAACCTATGAGGGACTGAAGACTGAACATAACAACATCAGGAACACTACTGCTACCGATTGGGGTGGCGATCATTTGCTCACCGTTGGTGACAAGCGTATTACCAAACAGGCTTATTATGCAGGCGAAGAATTCCTGACCATGTTCGAGTTTCCATTGGTAAGCGGTGCCGCTAATCAAGTGCTCACAGAACCAGGATCAATTGTGCTTTCCGAATCTACTGCCAAAGCACTGTTTGGTGATGAAGACCCGATGAACCAACTCGTAAAGCTCGACAATCGCGATGAGTTGAAAGTTTCGGGAATTCTAAAAGATGTTCCAAAAAACTCAAGCTTTGAATTTGACTTTTTGTTGCCCTGGAAACTGTATGAACAACAAGAATGGGTAAAAAATCAGAAAGACAATTGGGGAAATTACTCCTTTCAGGTGTATGTCGAGTTGACCGATGCAGCTTCGGAGGTGCCTGTTGAAAACAAAATCAAAGATCTTTTAACGCGCCATGGCGAAACGGAAATTCCTCACGATATATTCCTACATCCACTCAGCCGCTGGGCTCTTTATTCCAATTTCGAAAATGGTAAAGAAGCTGGAGGCATGATCGACTATGTGAACATGTTTACAATCATCGCCATATTTATTTTGATCATCGCTTGCATCAACTTTATGAACCTGGCCACAGCGCGCTCCGAGCGAAGGGCGAAAGAAGTAGGTATCCGCAAAAGTGTTGGGTCAAGAAGAATTGAAATTATCTTTCAATTTATTGGCGAATCGTTGATCATATCCCTTGTTGCGTTCTCCATTTCTATTTTACTCGCGCAATTATTGTTACCACTCTACAACGATCTGGTAGAGAAACAACTTTTTATTGATTATTCCTCTCCACAGTTTTGGATGGTTGCTGGTGGCCTTATCTTCTTCACTGGAATTATTTCTGGAAGCTATCCTGCTTTTTATCTCTCTTCATTTCAACCCGTGAAAGTGTTGAAAGGGAAAGTACACACCGGCAAAAGCGGTAGCCTTCCACGCAAAGTGTTGGTTACGCTTCAGTTTGGTTTTTCCATCTTATTGATCATCGGCACCATTGTTATCTACCAACAGATACAACATGTGAAAAGTCGTGATCTTGGTTACGAACAGGAAAACCTTATTACAGTTGAAGACACGCGTGAGATTTCAACAAACTTCAAAGCCATCAAAGCTGAATTAATGCAATCAGGAGTTGTAAGTGGTGTTACAAGATCGAATAGCGCCATCACCAGCATCAACTCCAATAATTTCTTAGGATGGCCAGGTAAGCCAGAAGACCTGCGCGTAATTTTTGCAACCATATCTGCAGAGTATGACTATACGAAAACGATGGGCATTAAAGTGCTACAGGGTCGTGATTTCTCTGAAGATTTTAAAAGCGACACCTCTGCTATCATTATCAACAAAGCAGGACTTGATCTTATGAATTTAAAAGATCCGATTGGAACGCAATTGGATTTATGGGGAGGAAAGCGTGAACTGATTGGGGTCGTTGATAACGTGCTCATGGGTTCACCCTATAAGCCTGTTGGCCCTATGTTTATTATCCTTAATCCCGGGTGGATCAACGCCATTACTGTTAGGCTTGAAAAAACAAATGACTTGCCAGCATCGCTTAAGAAAGTAGAAGAAATTTTTAAAAAATACAATCCTGCTTATCCTTTTGAATATGATTTTGCTGATGTGGAGTTTGCTAAAAAATTCACCACAATTGATATGACCAGTCGACTTGCCACGCTCTTTGCTTCATTGGCAATCATCATTACTGGTCTTGGTTTATTTGGTCTGGCTGC
>JANNQJ010000103.1:0-3941 GCA_031400675.1 Cyclobacteriaceae bacterium | reverse complement strand
TACAACAAAAAGTTTTGGGACAACTACAACCTGATTAAAGAAACGCCTATCGATAAAAAAATTCTGGAAGACCTGGAAAAAGCAGGGCCGTTGGATAAACAGTTTGAGGGGAAGAATTAAAGTTAATTACTATTCGTTGCCCAAAGAAGGACTGTATGGAATACTTGATTTTTCTTATTGCGATACAATAATGTTAACCACCAACGTAACCCAACCTAACACTAGGACAACACGCTCAATAAATTGCCTTCGAGAAAAAGTTGCTATCAGTGCCAAGCCAAAACCAACTGTTCTAAATAAGTTTCCGATACTTAATAGGAAGTTCTCCTCCATCGTATTGGCAATACAAGCGTTGGTAAAAATTGCACCAGCCATTAGCACATAAATTAATTTCTTATTGGATTGATAAAATTCCCTCAGGTCAATTTGCTCACCGCTTTTCAGTATTGGAAAACTTACAGCAGCTACAACATTAAATGTCAAAGGTAGAGCAAGTGACAAAATGAAATAGTTAATATTCATGCTAATGTAACGCTCTCGCTGCCAGGAGCCGGTCCAAAAATCGAGCAAGAGGCCGAACATTAGTAACGTCCAGGCAATATGCTCTTTGCTAAAAGTTATACGATCAAATTTGGATATCATGACACCCCAACCACTTAAAAAACGTGATGCTATTGACCCGTAAATAAAAGCAATAAACACCGTGAGATATTCGGTTAATGAAAAGCCGCTTATTGTATCACCCCATATGATAGGCTGAAATGCAATATGCTCAAGGAGCATTCCACAGCCAACAACCAGAATAGCACGATGAAAGAAAAGTGACTGCGAAAAATAACCAATAACCGAAAAGGCTATGGCAAAGGCATTGAAATAAAAGTTCGAAATAATAAGTGGCTTAAAAAAATAGTCGTTGATCAAAAAGGAAATAAACAAAACGATGAAGACAAGGTAATTCCGTTTTCGCATAGAAGAAAAATACTTGCGCAAGTCGAGAAAACGATCATCACTGAGCGAAGGAAAAAGAATAATAGAAATAAGGTAAAATATTACAGGTGATAATAAGGAAACATAATATAAAGTTTGGTTTTGACTAATTAAGTTTCCCTTTATCCACGAGCCCCACCAAACATCAATCAATAACCCGAATGAAAGCAACGTCCACGCGAGGTGCTCACTGCTAAACTTAATATGGTGCCTGAAGTTAATCATGGCACTCCATCCTGAGAAATACCGAGTGGCTACATAGCCATAGATAAACGCTGTAAAAATGGAAATATATTCCAGGTAGGAGAATGCGTTTTGGGCTACTTCCATAAGCAAAAGATAGAAAAAAAACGCTAAAAAAATTCTCTTCAATCCAATCTTATCACCCGATATCGCTAATGCTTAATCGCCCAACCTATGAGTTTTACTTTGTGTTGATCAAGTAATTGCTGATTGCCCTTTATATAAACTTCTTTTGTATGCTCCCTAACGCCTGCACCAACCCACCGATGGCAGCACCCTCACCCTCATACAACGTTTCCTTATTTGGAACGAACCTTCAACTCAGATAATTCTATTGTGGATGGAATGCCGTAAGGAAAGCGAGAATAGCGGATTACTTTCTCCCATCCTTCTGACCAATCATAGTAATTTATTTTCTTTTCTTCTGTTCCTACAGCACTTGCTAACCCAATTCCGTTATAAAGAATTCCGCCAATAGCCACCGCAGCGGGCAATGTTCCAAATTGACTACCTGAATGAACAATTACCAAACTACTTAAGCCCATGAGGGCTAAACCCGCTCCTTTATAATTATTCGGCATATGCACAATTACTCTGGCCTTTGAAATACGTTCGCGATGAACTACACTAATAGAGTCCGAAAATATAAAGACGGAATCATTTCTCATCCCTATTAATTCACCTGAAATGTCCAGACTATCTTTAGTTTTAACCATAATGTATCCTCCAAAAACATCCTCCTCCAATTGATTTCTTTTCGGTACTGTACCTTCCGGAGTCACCACATATTTTGGAGAACCGCAGCCGAATAGCATTCCCATAAACAGGAGCAAGAGCAAGGAAAATATAGCAGATCTACTTTTCATGATTGTTGGTGTAACGACTGTTCCAGAAAACTTCTTCCATCTCCGGCTCAACAGCCTTATAAGCTGGTGCAATCCGCTTCAGATATCCGGATGGATTAATTAACATTCTTCGGGCTAACTTCAAGTTCTGATGCTGTAGCCACTCTTCCCGCATCCATTCAATATAGTATCCCTCACTTTCAATAAAATACTCTTTTCCACTCTCAAAAACTACGGGATAATTGATGGTATACACATCGCCAGGAAAAGTCACGAGGTATTCATTTGCATTCAGTAGTTTAGCCAGGGCTTCCTCATCTTTGCTAAGGTTTTTATAAACACTTGCTGGAAAAATTCTTTGAGGAATTACTTCCTTGATTGTATTGGCTAGATTTACCATATCAATTCGCCAAAGACCTTTGGTCATGCGTAATCTGACTTTTAGTACGTTGGACTTTACTTTTGGTAATTGTATCAAATGCATATCCGAGACTATCGGGCCGGCTTCTCGAACAGTCTCTACGGTTTGCCACCTGTTCCGTTCGTCCAACACTGCCACTTCAATACCTCCTAGCAGATTGAAAAATTTCTCTACTCGTTTCTTTATTCGGTCATTTCCGTTTTCAATTGTGGCCAGGTAAAAGCCGGTAGCCTCACCCGTTATTGAAAGAGAATGATAAAATAGAAAAGTTGTCATCAGGGACTGCCGTTTATCCATAACAAGACCTGTTTCTCTCCCGGGGTTTTCAAACTCAAGGAAAATATCTTCTTTCTCCATGAGGTTTAAAGAATCAGCCAAACTAAACCATTCGTCATAATCCTTTACTGAAATTTGATCCCTTACAGATTTAAGATTGAACACCGCCTTGAGTGGTTTCTTCAGCGTGTCTACACTATAAAAGATGCCTTTTGTACTTTGAAATACGCGCCCACCCCGAGCCTTATCAACTGCTATTAAATTAATGCTTTGAACTAAATGAGTTTCAAGGGCTTCATTCTTAACAATTACCTGTGCGGGTCGATCTATTAGAAAGGGCAAATCAATTATATCCACATCTCTTTCTTCCATTGCCTTGCAAATGCTCGATGAAAAACCTTCAGCAACAAGCTTTGCTTCAGAATTATTGTTCTGAACATAAAAGGTTGGACACGATCCAAAACAAGCTTTGGGATTGATCAAACAATAAAGTGAGAAAGGAACAGTAGCAATTCCCATTATCACCATTGTTGCAACTCCTGGATTGGTACTCCTATCATTAGTCTCCAATACTGCTATTTTATCAAATGATACAGTAGCACCACCAGAAGCTATAAGCTTTCGATTGAAATCGTAGTAATTACCATTTCCTGATATCGTTTTCTCAGATTCATTTATGTTCCAGGAATTCAATACATAAAGAAATCCATCATGCAAGTGAATCTTAACATACTTCGTGTTAACGTTTTTGGCCTTTTCTACTTCAACTAGTTCCCGACTGACTCTTGGGGTTATACAGCCTGAAAAACACAAGCATGCAATTAAGACCAAGAATACCCGAATTATAGAGAGCACATTTTTCATGAAATGATGAGTTAAATCTTCAATCCTTCAAATTTCAAGGCGTACAAAAGAGAATCCACAATATGATCAGTTGTTTCATACTTTATATGAGTGAACCAGTACAATGAGCAAATACATGATCATACCAATAATGACAATCACTCCGCGTCTTCTTAAGAAGGCACTAAAATTAAATTGCTTATACATGTTAATCGATTCCATAGTTGTGCTGTTTATCACGCAACCCATTTTTGATTTCGTGCCTGCTCCTGCGCAATAGCTAATTGAGCTGTCAGCATCACATCATTAAATTCTATTTTTGTCTG
>JANNQJ010000102.1:0-3955 GCA_031400675.1 Cyclobacteriaceae bacterium | reverse complement strand
CAGCACGCCGGTTGGCTCGCCGGTCGTGGGATCAAGCTCCACAAAGCCGCCGGAGCCATCGGTGATTTTGAAATGGCGATCAATGCCGCTGAGCTTGAGTGCGAGCGAATTGCACATGGCGTCCGGACCGGTGCGGTAGAGGACGGGATTGGCCGGCGCCACGGCATCGAGTTCCGCGAGCGTGGGGTAACGCGATTCCTGGAGCCGCGTGATGAAGACCTGTTGCAGCACGATCCAGTCGCCGGGCTTGGCTTTGCTGACACGATCGCGCAGGTAGGCGAGCACATCGGCGATGGATTCCATCGCCGGGATTTCGTGGTCGAACTCGGTGATACTGGCGCCGGTCGGGCAAAAACATCAATGCCATCATGAATGCCTCTTACGATCAATTGCTCGAAGCTCCCGAAGTAGGTGAAAAAATTGCACAAAGTGTTGTTGAGTTCTTCAAGAATAAGGCAAACAGAAAAGAAATTGAGAGGCTGGAAAAGGCGGGGCTTCTATTCCAGGTCGTAGAAAATGAAGTTGCTAAGGAAAGTGATAACTTGAATGATAAATCGTTTGTGATTTCAGGTGTTTTTCAGAACTACGAGCGTGATGATTTAAAGGATTTGATCATCAAAAATGGAGGTCGTGTGCTATCCTCAATTTCAGGAAAGTTGGATTATTTGCTGGCAGGTGATAATATGGGGCCTGCAAAGCGAGAGAAAGCTGAAAAGCAGGGAGTTAGGATTATCTCGATACAAGAATTTGAAAAACTTTTAAAAGGTCAGGCTCTATAGATTGTGCTCATGAAAATCAATTTTTTAAAAATCAGGACAAACAACCAGCTTAGAAAAAATAAAGCATCGCGGTCAAGTGTTCCCTATAAGCAGGCAGCAACGGTTGGAATATTATTCAGTGTGGAGGATAAAAGGAAGCACGATGATATTAAAGAGTTAATTCACAAGCTTGAACATGACGGTAAGAAGGTACAAGTACTGGAGTACCTTCCCATAAAAAAAGAAAACTATGAATTCATGTTCGACTTCTTTACAATCAATGATATCTCTTTTTGGGGTAAAATCGAATCAGAAAAAACGCTGAAATTTTCAGATACTCCTTTTGATTATCTATTCTGTATTGATACAGAACCTAATGCCATGCTTTTGTATTTACTAGCCAGAAGCAAATCAAAGTGCAGGGTAGGCAGATTTCATGATGAAGAAAAATCATTTTTCGAATTGATGATTGACAGTAATGGGGGCACGAAGAATCTCATTGACGGAATATACAAATACACCGCTCAGTTGAAATAATATGAAAAAATTCTATGGAACAGGTGTAGCGCTTGTTACACCCTTTAATGAAAAGGGCGCTATAGACTACAAGTCGTTAAAAAAACTTCTGGTACATACGGCCAAGGGAGTTGACTACTATGTGGTCATGGGTACTACAGGAGAATCAGCTACCGTGAGCTACGAGGAGAAAAAGAAAGTTCTTCAATTTGTTAAAGAAAACAATCCAAAAAAACTGCCCATTGTATTTGGCATTGGCGGGAACAATACACAAGGCGTGTTGGATGCAATCAAGGTTACCAATTTTAAGGGTGTGGAAGCTATACTTTCAGTAAGCCCCTATTACAATAAACCCTCAAAGGAAGGAATTTATCAGCACTTTAAAACTATAGCTGATACTTGCCCGGTACCCGTAATACTCTACAATGTACCAGGCAGAACGGCATCTAATCTCACGCCTGAAACTACGTTACGCCTGGCCAACCATCGCAATATCATTGGAGTAAAGGAAGCTTCAGGCAACCTAGAGCAGTGTATGCGAATTTCACAAAACATGCCCAAAGATTTTTTATTGATCTCGGGTGATGATCTATTAACTGTTCCTTTGTACAGCATGGGTGCGAAAGGTGTGATCTCTGTGCTGGCCAACGCCTTCCCGATTATCTTCAAAAAGATGAAGGAGTTCTCTTTTGCAGGAAATTATGCCAGGGCGTCACAAGAGCAGTTCAAGATTTTAGAAATCAACGGACCCATGTATGAAGAAGGAAATCCAGTTGGAGTAAAACAGGTTCTTCAAGAAATGGGCATATGTTCCAACATCGTTCGCTTACCTAATGTTCTGGCATCAAAAGGATTACAGAAGAAGATCAAGAGTATTTATGAGAGGATGAAGTAAGCTGTAAGCTATGCGAAGCAATCGAAAGCTTGAAGCTTGTGACCAGAAGCCTGAAGCCTAAGCCGAGGGGACTAAGCTGCTTTCGAAATATGCTTTACAAACAAGCGCTTCGCCACAGGCATTAACGTCTCAGTAAACGGAAATTTCATTCTCGAAAGAATAAGGTAGGTAGCGGGGTTAGGAAGGTCTTTAAATTTTTTTATCAACTCAAGTTTAATGCTCTCATATGTATTGGATGTACTTCTTGTCATACGCTGAATAAACTCCGTATTCAAACTCCTCAACTGTTCATGACTCTGTTCAAAGATGCTCATTTGGTATCTGTATACATTCGTTTCCTTTTCGGGTGGCTGTGTCACAAACAAATAACCTTCCTTTGCATATAATGGAGTTACCCCGATGGGGGCAATTTCACACTGTGCTTCAACAAGTTCATAAATTACAGAACCCTCCTGCAACGAATCCTTAATCTTTGGAATTGCAAAATCGATAACAGACTCCAGTTCACTCATTACCGAATCATCCTCTATCATCTGTCGGTACGACAATTCTAGTTTTTTAAACTCTTCGAGCGAAATTTCTTTAGGAAAAGATTCCTTGATCAATGCTTTATTTTCCTTCACAGCCATCAGGTTCCGGTAATGGAAAACTAAATCACCCATAAACGGATAAAGTTCAACCTTGCTAAAGGAGGTCTTAACCGTTTTTAAGTATGCCAACAGCACGTACTTCTTGTACTCAAAATCAATGAGACCTTGTGTCAACCAGTCCTTCGATAATTGCTCCATGGTACTATTTCGTTGAGAAAATATACTTAAACTATCTGATTCTGGATACTGGATTCTTGATTCTGGTAATCCGATTCCTTCCACCAGAATCCAGCAACAAGAATCCGGTATCTAAATCGTCTGCCATCCTGCCATTTTTGAGTCAAAATACCCTGACACTAACCAGTAAAAACCCTGAAAACTGCCATTATCTTGAAAATTTGTCCGTAATTCGCCTCTCTTTTGGCAGTGGCACAATAAGTGTCATTCTGGGAATGTCAAAATGTTTAACCTTTAAATTATTAATTGCATATGGCGAAAATCAATTTCAAACCAAACGAAGACAGAGTTCTGGTACAACCGGCTCCAGCTGAAGAAAAGACTTCTTCAGGAATTATCATTCCTGATACGGCTAAAGAAAAACCACAAAAAGGAAAAGTAATTGCTGTTGGCGATGGCCTTGAAGACAAACCTGTAACCGTGAAGGTAGGAGATAATATCCTGTACGGAAAATACTCCGGAACTGAAATCACGATTGATGGCAAAGACTATCTGATCATGCGCAACTCCGACATCTTCGGAACCATTTAATTAATCATTAAAATAAACTCTTAAAGAATTATGGCTAAAGAAATTACATTCGATACATCCGCTCGCGACAGACTGAAAAAAGGTGTTGATAAATTGGCTGATGCAGTAAAAGTTACGCTTGGACCGAAAGGCCGTAACGTAATCCTCGATAAAAAATTTGGTGCTCCATCTATTACAAAAGATGGTGTTTCCGTAGCAAAAGAAATTGAACTGAAAGACCCCATCGAAAACATGGGCGCACAGTTGGTAAAAGAAGTTGCTTCTAAGACTGCGGATGCAGCCGGTGATGGAACAACTACTGCCACTGTTCTTACTCAATCTATTTTTGCTCATGGTATTAAGAACGTAGCTGCAGGTGCCAACCCAATGGATCTGAAGCGTGGTATTGACAAAGCGGTAATCGCAGTTGTTGAAAATCTGAAGAAGCA
>JANNQJ010000101.1:0-2977 GCA_031400675.1 Cyclobacteriaceae bacterium | reverse complement strand
CAAATGCAGCAGGAATAACAACAGCAATCACTCTTCCAACAATGTTAATAACACCATTATACTTCAAGTGGTTTAAACCGAGAGTTTGAAAAGCACTTGAAAAGCCATGCCACAGGTGGAAAGCCAATGCGATCATACACACAACATATAAAGCAACATATACAGGCTGCTCAAATGCAAAGGCAACAATTGTATAAAGATCTTTCACCTCCTGACCATCGTATGTAGCCATTGGCACATGGCCCCAGTGCATTTCTGCCCAGAATTGCCGCATGTGAATAACCAGGAAAATCAGCACGATGGTACCAAGAATCCCCATGTTGCGTGATGTCCAGGCAGATGATTTGTTTGTCATCGAATAGCTCCTACCACGTGCTTTTCTGTTTTGCAGTGTAAGTAACAGCGCCCAAAACGCATGTATTACGATAGAGGCATAAAGTGTATAAGAAATTGTTTTGATTAAAGGATTGCTGGTCATGAACTTGGCGTAGACGTTAAAGGCATGACCGCCATCGTCCTTTAATAATTGCAAATTCCCAATCAGGTGAATGACCAAAAATGAAATAAGAAAAAGCCCGGTAAGGGCCATAATAACTTTTTTGCCAAGGGTGCTCGACAAAAGTTTAGTAAACCAATTCATAAGGTAGCTTCAGGAAGTTATACTATCGCAAAATACCTCCCGAAGCTTTACCAACCAAAGAAGCCCGATAATTTTAAAAATGTTCTAAATAAGTAACTGAGGCAAATTTAACCCTTTAGCGTCAGAGCAGTTGAAACAAGAGAACGATAAGTGTGATGAAGACCAACATCACTAACAGGAACCACTCGCGTTTTAAAAAATCACTCATACGTTTCATAAAGATTAAAGCAATAAAAATTTTATGCTTTGCAGATATCTTCCAAAACTTAGCCCAAGTTTTATAGCTATTGACAATCAATTACTTATGGTAAATAGAGCTAGAAAAAGCTTAGAAAATTTTCCAGAAATTGTCCATATATCCCATAATGGGAATAGAATAAGCGAACTAAAGACTTTAATTTTACCTTTTTCAACCACTACTTAATTAGTCTCGATGTATTTGATTTTTGACACGGAAACCACGGGTATTCCGCGCAATAAGACTGCTCCATTATCTGACCTCGAAAACTGGCCAAGGCTTGTTCAAATCGCCTGGCAACTTCACGATGCGAAGGGAAAATTACTCTCTCAACACAACTACTTAATTAAACCGGAAGGATTTAACATCCCTTATAAAGCTGAACAAATTCATGGCATTTCCACAAAGAGAGCATTAGCTGAAGGCCACGACCTCAAGACTGTGCTCGATGCCTTTGTTGTTGATTTAAATAGCACACAAGAACTCGTTGGGCACAATATTGAATTCGACATCAATATTATCGGAGCTGAGTTTATTCGGAAGCAATTTTCTACTGAAACTTTCTTAGGTCTCGCAAAACTTGATACAGGCTTAGCCTCTACAGAATTCTGTGAGCTAAGTGGGGGCATCGGGGGGAAATTGAAAATGCCACGCCTTACCGAACTTCATGAAAAGCTTTTCGGAAAAGATTTTGGTGATGCACACGATGCTTCTTACGATGTGGCAGCGACTGCTAGATGTTTTTTCGTGCTGATCAAGAAAAACGTTGTCAGTCCATTCGATTCAGCCCCTGCATCAGAAATTGAATATGAAGAGCCGAGTCTGGATACGGGCAATTTCGCCAAACGCGAAAAGAAGAAAGATGCCGGCTACTCCCTAAATGAAGAAGAAGGCAAATCGGTTGAAGGAATTTTTTGCCATTTGCATATTCACTCTCAGTATTCTGTACTACAAGCGACCCCGGAAATAAAAGCGTTAATCAGCAAAGCCAAAGCTGCGAATATGCCTGCCATTGCGTTGACCGACTATGGCAATTTGTATGGCGCATTCAAATTTGTGCAGGAAGCATTAGCACATGGAATTAAACCGATCGTTGGTTGTGAATTTTATTTGTCAGAAGAACGAAAAAAAAACAAGTTCACGAAAGACAATCCGGACAAGCGACATAACCAGGTACTGCTGGCAAAAAATAAAAACGGTTATCAGAATCTGATTAAACTTAGCTCGCTTGGTTTTACAGAAGGATTATACGGTATCCATCCCCGTATTGATAAAGAACTTGTACAACAGTATAAGCAAGATCTGATTGCTACAACCGGAACACTTTCAAGTGAAATTCCCTATTTGATCTTACACGTGGGCGAGCGGCAGGCAGAAGATGCATTCATCTGGTGGCACAACGAATTTGGTAATGACTTTTATGTGGAACTCAACCGCCATGGGTTGCCGGAAGAAGATCACGTAAACGAAGTACTGCTACGCTTCGCTAAAAAATATAACGTTAAGTACTTCGCAGCAAACGAAGTATACTACCTCGAGAAAGAAGAAGCGAACGCGCACGATGTATTGTTGTGTATTAAAGAGGTAGAATTTCAATCCACACCCATTGGAGAAGGCAGGGGCAAACGGTATGGTCTCTCCAACAACGAATTCTATTTCAAGTCTCAGGATGAAATGAAATCCATCTTCCGCGATTTACCGGAAGCAATTGAAACCGTAGGAGAAATCATTGATAAAGTTGAGAGTTATAACCTCGAACGCAACGTACTCCTTCCCAAATTCGACATCCCTAAGGGGTTCAAAACAGAAGATGATTATCTCCAACATTTAACGTACGAGGGTGCTAAGAAAAAATACGGTGAAGTTTCTGTTTCATTGAAAGAACGGATTGATTTCGAATTGGAGACAATTAAAAAAACTGGGTATCCTGGATACTTTCTCATTGTGCAGGATTTTACTTCAAAAGCTCGTGAGATGGGTGTATCTGTTGGACCAGGTCGTGGTTCAGCTGCAGGGTCAGCGGTAGCGTATTGTATCGGCATTACCAACGTTGATCCTATTCAATACGATCTTCTGTTTGAGCGTTTTCTGAATCCTGA
>JANNQJ010000100.1:0-1738 GCA_031400675.1 Cyclobacteriaceae bacterium | reverse complement strand
CTAAGGTATTGAGCGAAGCTGCAATCCGTGGTAAGATGGATCAGTTAATGGGTATGAAGGAGAATGTGATTGTTGGTCACTTGATCCCTGCCGGTACGGGTCAGCGCAAGTTCAATGATATGATTGTAACGCATAAAGATGAGTACGATGCTTTTGTGGAGCAGTCTGAGTCAAAGGAGAAAGACAAGCAGAAAGAACTGCAGGATTAATTTGAAAATTTGAAAATTATATGATTTGAAAATTGCGGACGGGTCACTGTTCGCATTTTTCATTTCTGATCAATCTTCAAATCTTCAATCTTGAAATTTTCAAATTGAATACTATGGCAGACGAAAAGAAGGAACCCCAAACACCCAACCAAATTAATATCGAGCTTTCGGAGGAGATAGCCGAAGGGATATACTCCAATCTGGCGATGATTGCCCACTCCAACAGCGAGTTTGTAATCGATTTTATTCGCCTGATGCCCGGTGTTCCCAAGGCCAGGGTGAAGGCCAGGGTAATTATCACCCCAGAGCACGCTAAAAGACTTCTGGGAGCTTTAAAAGATAATATTGATAAGTATGAGGCCACCTTTGGTGCTATCAAGCAAACGCACGATACACCCAAATTCCCTATGAATTTTGGTGGGACTGTTGGAGAAGCTTAATAAAAAAACCTTTAAAACAGAGTTTAAACAAGGGTAAAGGGTACAAAAATCTTCCAATAACTATTTTGTATCCTTTATTCTTTATGATACCTTTGCAGTCCTAATTTTTGAAGGTTACTAATAGATATTATAAATGCCTACCATTCAACAACTTGTAAGAAAAGGAAGGAAGAAATTGACTACTAAGTCAAAGTCTCCAGCCCTCGATTCATGCCCTCAGCGCAGGGGAGTATGCACACGTGTATACACCACTACGCCAAAGAAGCCAAATTCAGCTATGCGTAAAGTGGCTCGGGTACGCTTAACCAACCAAAAGGAAGTTAACGCCTATATTCCCGGTGAAGGCCATAATCTTCAGGAGCACTCAATCGTGCTTATTCGCGGAGGCAGGGTTAAAGACCTTCCAGGTGTACGCTACCACATCATCCGTGGTGCATTAGATACTTCAGGTGTTAGCGGACGTAAGCAAAGCAGATCTAAATACGGAGCTAAAAGACCTAAGGCAGGAGCAGCAGCGCCCGCAAAAGGAGCTAAAAAATAATTCCCAGAAGCAATGAGAAAATCAAAACCTAAAAAGAGATACGTACTTCCTGATCCTAAATTTCAGGATACACTGGTAACAAAATTTGTGAATTACTTGATGGAGCAGGGCAAAAAAAGCACTGCTTACACTATTTTCTATGATGCGATTGAAATCGTTGAGAAAAAAACAAGTGAAAGTGGACTGGAAGTGTGGAAGCGTGCGATGAATAACCTCATGCCTTCTGTTGAGGTAAAAAGTAGAAGAGTGGGGGGTGCTACCTTTCAGGTGCCTATTGAAGTCAGACCAGAACGCAAAATAAATCTGAGCATTAAGTGGTTAATCGACTACAGCAGATTACGCGGAGAGAAAACCATGATGGATAAACTTGCTAGTGAAGTAATTGCAGCTTCAAAAGGTGAAGGTGCTGCCATCAAGAAAAAGGATGACACCCACCGCATGGCAGAAGCCAACAAAGCTTTTTCTCATTTCAGATTCTAACGAGTAGTAATAGCATTTATTCATGGCGAGAGATTTAAAATTCACCAGAAACATCGGTATTGCTGCGC
>JANNQJ010000099.1:0-1965 GCA_031400675.1 Cyclobacteriaceae bacterium | reverse complement strand
AACTGCTGCTGTCGGAAGAAGAACTATCGGATAATGATGAGGCTACCAGCATGGCGATAAAGAAGGTATCAATGTGATGATGTCCGCAGTGCAGACAGGTACGTTCCTCTTCTCCTCGACCCTGAGAAGAGTAGGTGGCGCTCTCAATAGTGCGCCTGGCGCCAAAATGGTAGGTGAGGTAATTGCACTTTGGGCAGCGTGTGTATTTGGTTTTGGGATTCGGATAGCTCAGTATTTCGGTCGATCCACATGCATTGCATTTCCAGACATCATAATCGGTAACGCCAATTTTCTCTTCCGCAATCTGACCGGAATGTAAAAATTCATCTTCCGTTTTTTCAGACATCTTTTGAGTAAGGGTTCCGCACTTTTTGCACTTACGAGGACGATCACGGAACCAATTTCTTTTCTTCCGGTAGGCCAAGTAAACAAAGATCATGGGAATAAAAAAGAAGATGGCCGCCCGAAGCCAAAAACCATTCTGAGGAATATAGAAATTATACAGCGCCTGGTAATTTCCCTTTTTAATATGGGGTGCGCTGATGGTACTGATCCGGTAATATTTTTCAAGAAACAGAAAAATGATTAAGCTGTATGCAAGCAAAAAGAAAACACTGTACGTAAGGTCAAGTTGAAAAGCAATCAAGAGTAAGGCAAATGGAAGGAGCCCATAGAGTAAAAGCCATCTTTTTTTTGTGAGAGTAATTTTTAGCGATTGAGAAGGCTTATCGAATTTGTTATTACCCCATGTAACCGCCAGCATGATAACGGTAAAAACGAAGTAAACAAAGGCTAATGCAATATACAAGTTACGATCTTCGACCAGTTCTTCTTGTGCAAATATTTCATCAATAGCTTCCGGTGTTGTTAAAACCGCAGTTACTTTTTCGATACCTCTTAACATTCCGGAATTATAATCTCCTTCTTTAAAAGAGGATACCATAAATTGTTGCTGGATTTGCTTACAGCGTGCATCCGTTAGTATTCCTTCCAATCCAAAACCCGTGTGAAACCGAATGTTTCGTTGATCGAGAATAAACATTATTAATAAGCCGTTATCCTTTTCAGCTTGGCCTATTCCCCAATGTTTAAATAAACGTTGAGCAAAGTCAAAACGATCCTCATCACCAATAGACGGTAACATCACAACAGCGACTTGTGCGGTTGCTTTACTTTCCAGTTCACCAAGAATTTGATTGATGCGCGCAGTGGTGGTGTCGTTTAAAATATCGGTTGGATCGCTTACATAACTGTTATTTATCAGCTTGGTGTTAGGAACAGTCTCAACAGTATAGATCTGCGCTTCGCTGGTTAAGCTAAAAAGAAGAAAGAGGAGGGTTTTAAAAATTCTACTCATTTAGAGCTTCGAAACTTTTGAACGAAGTGTAAAATCTGCGAGCACCAAAGCAGCCATTGCTTCCACAATGGGCACTGCGCGAGGCACCACACACGGGTCGTGACGACCTTTACCAGATACTGTAACTTCCTTTCCTTCTTTGTCTACACTTTGCTGATCCTGCATAATGGTCGCCACCGGCTTAAAGGCTACGTTGAAATAAATATCTTCACCGTTGCTGATACCTCCCTGTATTCCTCCGGAGTGATTTGTCTTTGTTTTTATTTTTCCACCTTCATTATAAAACTCATCGTTATTCTGCGAGCCATGAAGTTTAACGCCTTCAAAACCGCTTCCATACTCAAAACCCTTTACCGCATTGATGCTGAGCATAGCTTTCCCCAACTCAGCATGAAGTTTGTCGAACACAGGTTCGCCTAATCCAACCGGTGTATTTTTAATCACGCACGTTACCACCCCGCCAATCGTATCGCGACTTAATCGTACCTGATCGATCAAAGCAATCATTTTTTCAGCTATTGCAGAATCAGGACAGCGAACGATGTTACTTTCTGTTTTATTCAGATCAAGTTGCATATAGTGAGGAGCTTTTAATTCTCCAACTTGTG
>JANNQJ010000098.1:0-12509 GCA_031400675.1 Cyclobacteriaceae bacterium | reverse complement strand
GCATACTACTGGGGGCACCGGTTCAGCCATGAGGTTAACCTGTTTTGGGGCGGCCATGTTGTTCATCACCAAAGTGAAGAATATAATTTATCTGTTGCACTCCGCCAAAGCTCTTTTCAGACAATATGGACTTTTGGGTTTAATCTGCCCATAGCATTACTTGGTTTCAGCACCCTTGACTTTGCATTGGTTGCCGCTTTTAATCTTCTGTATCAATTCTGGATTCACACCGAAACGATTGGAAAATTAGGTTGGTTCGAATACATCTTCAATACACCCTCTCATCACCGTGTACATCACGGGCGTAATCCGAAATATATTGATAAGAATCATGCAGGTTCCCTCATCATCTGGGATAAAATGTTCGGAACATTTCAAAAAGAAGAAGAAAGACCAACGTATGGTATTACAAAACCCTTGAACAGCTGGAATCCGGTATATGCTAATGTCAGTCACTATGTAGATATGTCGAAAGACCTGAAGCGAATTCCGAACTGGAAAGACAAGTTTAAATACCTCTTTAAGAAACCTGGCTGGCTTCCTGAGTACCTTGGCGGATTTCGGGCGGCTCCTCCGGTAGAAAAATCAACCTACAAAAAGTATGAAACTCCTTCATCGCTCACATTAAACCTATATGTGTTGTTTCAGTATGCCTTGTGTCTTGGCGGAACTGCGATTTTCCTATTCAATGCATCCAAGTTTTCATTAGGGGAAAAAGCTTTCATTGCTGTATTGATTGCCATTGTTGTGGTTAATGCAGGCGTACTTTTTGAGAACCGCCTGTGGGTAAAGTATTCGGAGTGGGCAAGAATTGTGATCTATCCCGTCATTTTGTTTGTGATAGTTTATTTAGATGCGCTTCCTTCGTGGCTTTACGTTGCTGGATTAGTCTACTTAATTGTTTCGGCCTATTGGTTCAGTATTATTAATAAGCAAATTAAACATGTTCAGGCGGTTTAGCTTTCTATTCTTCGTATTGATTATTACGAGCTGCGGAAAATCACTTCCTGAACTTGAAAATCTTGATCTGAACGCCTGGAGGAATGATAAAAATGGGTGCGGAGATTATCGATCCAATCATATTGAAGGGATTAAAATCCAAAAGGAAAAACTATTAGCGTTGGATGAATCCCAAATTGTAGAATTATTGGGGAGGCCTGATCAGAACGAACTCTACAAACGCAATCAGAAATTCTTCTACTATAATCTTCAGCCTGGTTCAGCTTGCGAAAATGCATCCGAAAAAGCTTCTCGCCTTGTCATTCGCTTTAATGCAATTGGTCTGGCGAAAGAAGTAGCCATCGAATAACCCTATAAAAGAGAAAAGGATAACCTAAAGGCTATCCTTTTCATGCATTCTAAAAGGTTTAGGTATTAAAACCTTACTCTTTATTCTTCAGGTCTTGTACCTCAGCTCTGATCACTTGTGCTAAGTTCTTCAGTTCCTGCATTCCTTTTCTGAGGCGTGTTCCAGCTGCGCTGTTTGCTTTCGTATAGAACTTGTCAGCATCGCCTTCCAGCGTAGCAATGAGATTTTTGAGGTCTTGAAATTTTTGCATTTTCCTAAAAGTTTAAAATTGTTAATTAATTCGTACGCCAATTTAAATAAAAACCTTAGAAATCAACTCAAAAAGGCATTCTTTTTACCCTTTTGTCACGGAAACAAGCTCTTCCTTCAGGTAAAACCCACTATCAAGCTTCGATTTTAGCGCAGAAAAGGCAGTTAATGTCCGTTCTACATCCTCCATGGTATGAGCTGCCGTTGGGATAATTCTGAACATAATTACGTCTTTTGGCACCACCGGATAGATTATTACAGAGCAGAAAATACCATAATTCTCCCGCAAATCCATCGACATATTGGCTGCTTCTCCAACTCCTCCCTTAAATAAAACAGGTGTTGGAGGTGTGTGCGTATCATTAATTGCGAATCCTCTTTCTTTTAATCCAATTTTAATTGCGGACATAATCTTTTTAAGATTGGCCCGTAACTCAGGATGTTTTTTAACAAGCTCCAAACGCTTCAATGCACCCAACACCAGCGGCATCGGTAATGACTTCGCATAAATTTGTGAACGAACCGTATAACGAAGAAATTTTAAAATATGCTTATCACCCGCTACGAAAGCACCAATGCTTGCCATTGATTTAGCAAAGGTTGAGAAATATAAATCAACTTGATCCTGAACGCCCTGTTCTTCACCTACACCTGCTCCTGTAGCTCCCATAGTTCCAAACCCATGCGCATCATCCACAAACAAACGGAAGTTGTACTTCTTTTTCAATGCAACCACGCCTATCAAATCGCCCATATTACCTGACATACCAAATACGCCTTCGGTAATCACAAGAATTCCGCCACCGGTTTCATTCGCAAGTTTAGTAGCTCTTTGTAATTGCTTCTCCAGACTCTCCATATCGTTATGCGCATACACAAAACGCTTACCCATATGCAAACGAACGCCATCAATTATACAGGCATGTGACTCTGCATCGTATACAATTACATCCTTTCTATCAACAATTGCATCAATGATCGATACCACACCTTGGTAGCCGAAATTGAGCAACATCGCATCTTCCTTCTTTACAAAGGCAGCAAGTTGTTTTTCAAGTTCAATATGCTTCACCGTGTTGCCAGACATCATACGCGCACCCATGGGGTAAGCGAGTCCGTATTGAGCAGCTCCATCCGCATCTGCCTTACGCACTTCAGGGTGATTCGCAAGACCTAAATAGTTATTCAAACTCCAATTCAACACACTCTTGCCATTGAAAGTCATGTGAGGACCGATCTCGCCTTCCAGCTTAGGGAAGAAAAAATAGTCATCTGGCAAATGTGAGTACTTGGCCAGCGGGCCGGCCTCCATCTTTAGCTTTTCAAATAAGTCGATCATTGGTAATAAGTTCTGTTAAAATTCCCGCAAAAATAACCAAAAAACATCAATGAAACAGCAACATGCCGGACCCGTTCTGGCATCCCCAAATAGAGCACTAAAAAAGGAGATCCCGGCACAAGGCCGGGATGACTGTACGATGGTTGGCGCAACCGTTTTAATTGTTTAGCATTGCATTTTAGAGGTTTTCGGATGGCAAAAATTAATAAAATACTGGTCGCTAACCGTGGAGAAATAGCCCTCAGAGTGATGCGTAGCGCGCGCGAACTGGGTATTAAAACCGTGGCGGTTTACAGCGAAGCGGACCGCGAAGCACTGCATGTTCGGTATGCGGATGAGGCTGTTTTCATTGGACCACCGACTTCATCGGAATCGTATTTAAGAATTGAAAAGATCATTGCAGCAGCTAAAGAAACAGGCTCTCAGGCAATTCACCCGGGTTATGGATTTCTTTCAGAAAATGAAGACTTCGCAATAGCAGTAGAGAAAGCAGGCATGATCTTCATCGGGCCCTCTCCAACATCAATTGAAGTGATGGGTAGTAAGTTGGCAGCAAAAGCAGCGGTAGCGAAGTTCAATGTTCCATTAGTTCCGGGTACATCAGAACCCATTGATGATGTTAAGAAGGCAAAGAAAGTAGCCAATGAAATTGGTTACCCGATTTTAATAAAGGCAAGTGCGGGTGGTGGTGGAAAAGGGATGCGCATTGTGCAAAATGAAAAAGAGTTTCAGGAACAAATGGAACGTGCTGTAAGTGAAGCAACCTCTTCTTTCGGGGATGGTTCAGTATTCATTGAAAAATACATTACCCAACCCAGGCACATTGAATTTCAGATTTTTGGCGACCAGCACGGAAACGTCATTCATCTTTTTGAACGTGAATGTTCTATTCAACGAAGACACCAAAAAGTGGTGGAAGAAGCACCCTCCTCCGTATTGACTGCAGATCTCCGAAAAAGGATGGGAGAAGCTGCCATCAATGTGGGCAAATCATGCGGATATTTTGGAGCAGGAACAGTAGAATTTATTCTTGATGAGAAATTAAACTTCTACTTCCTGGAAATGAATACCCGCCTACAAGTGGAGCATCCGGTAACGGAGATGGTCACCGGTATTGAATTGGTGAAATTGCAAATCAGTGTTGCACAAGGAGAAAAACTACCCTTCAAACAGGAGGATTTAAAGATTCATGGTCATGCGGTTGAAGTCCGCGTGTATGCGGAAGACCCTGCCAATAATTTTCTTCCGGATATCGGCACACTAAAAACGTATAAAAGGCCACAAGGCAATGGTATTCGGGTAGACGATGGTTTTGAACAAGGTATGAGCATACCTTTTTATTACGATCCCATGATCGCAAAACTCATCTGTCACGCAGGCACGCGGGAAGGTGCGATTGAGAAAACGATTCGGGCAATTGCAGAATATGAAATCACCGGACTGGAAACCACATTAGGGTTCTGCAATTTTGTAATGAACCATCAAGCATTTAGGACGGGGAATTTTGATACAAGATTTGTTGAAAAATACTTTAAACCGGAAGTGCTATCATCCTCTCATGATCAGGACGAAGAAATATTAGCTGCTGTATTAAGCACACACCTGCTTCAAGGAAGCACTTCTACCAAAACAACAGCTGATCTTACGCACTCCAGCGTAAGCAAGTGGAAGAAAAACAGACTTTAAAGTCCAAGGTTCAAGGTTCAAGGTTTAAAGTTTAAAACACAGGCGTTGAATTATGATTAATGATATAATTTTGAACTTTGAACTTTGAACTTTGAACCTGAACCTTTGAACTAAAGCATGGCTGAAATTAAACCGTTGCGAGCGTGGCGTTACAACCACTCTATTTCTAAAAACATTGAAGCCATCACCTCTCCCCTTTTCGATGTTGTTTCTGATAAACAGCGGAAAGCGTTATATCAAAATCAGTTTAACAGCATTCACTTATCTGTTCCTCAGGAACCAAATCCTTCCGAACGAGCTGCCAAGCTTCTGGCTGAATGGAAATCAACCGGTATTCTGGAGCAGGATAAACTTCCGAGCATTTATGTCTACTATCAATACTTCAAACTTACGGGGTCACCACACGAGCACTGCCGAAAAGGTTTTATCTGTAACATACGCACACATCATTGGGAAGATGAGGTAATTCTGAGACATGAGAATACCATTCCAAAATCGGTGAACGACAGGATTGAACTACTGCAAGAGACGGAACTGAATGTTAGTCCTACCCACGGACTGTACACCGATGCTTCATTTGAACTGGAGAAATACATGGATGAAGCCATTCGCGTACCCCTTTATGAAACAGAAGACTACCAGGGTGTTCGCGATGTGCTCGCCATTATCCATGATGCGGCTGTTGTTCAAAAATTTATAGATGTATTGAAAGAGAAATCCATTATCCTGGCAGACGGCCACCACCGCTATGAAGGATCGTTGGTGTATATGGATCAGCAAAAGGCAAAGAATCAAAATCATACCGGTAAAGAGGGATACAACTTTCACCTGATGTATCTGACCAATACAGAGGCTGGCGATCTCAGAATACTTCCTACACATCGACTTATTCATGGAATAGCAAATTTTAATGAGGATCAAATCATTCAAAAACTTGAGGTAGATTTTGTTATTAAACCAGTGGAGGATGCCGATACACTGAATGAAATCATTGTAGGAAAACAATGGGCTTTCGGTTTAATGTTTAAGGAGAATACATATAAGATCAGGCTAAAGACAGAGGCAATCTCAACGATGCGATGGAATTTTCCCCCGGTGGTAAAGGAGCTTGATCTTACGGTGATGCACTATTTCATTATTGAAAAGGTATTAGGCATCAATGGAAAAGATCAGCGGAAATCAGAGAACATTTCGTTTGACAGAAGTTTTTCTGATTGCCTCAAAAAAGTATGGAATGATGAAGCGCAAATGGCTCTTATCACGAATGAAGTGACGATTGATGACGTGAAGAAAGTTTGCCACAGTGGCGCGACAATGCCGCAAAAATCAACATACTTTTATCCTAAAGTCATTTGTGGATTTTTATTTAGCTCGATAAAGGAAGATGAATTTCAAACGCCCTCTTATTCTCGCTTCTAGTTCACCGCGCAGGCAATACCTGATGCGTGAGGCAGGGTACAACTTTACGGTTGAAAAACCGGATGTTGATGAGTCCTTTCCGAAAGAATTACCCATTGAGCAAGTAGCCAAGTACCTGGCATCAAAAAAGGCTGAATATTTCCGATCAGAAATTCACGATGAAGTAGTGATCACGGCTGATACCGTTGTTATTCTTGACAATACCATTCTCAATAAACCTGCAGATCGTGCAGAAGCTATTCACATGCTTTCCAGACTCAGTGGAAGAACTCACCTCGTCATGACTGGCGTGTGTATTTTATCGAAAGAAAAAGAAGAGAGCTTTGATGATACCACTGAAGTCACTTTTAAAAAATTGTCCCAACCTGAAATCGAATTCTATGTTGATACCTATACACCCTTCGACAAAGCAGCCGCGTATGGTGCGCAAGATTGGATTGGCATGGTAGCTATTGAGAAGATTGTAGGCTCATACTTTAATGTGATGGGGCTGCCTATGCACAGGGTATATGCTGAGTTACAGAAATTTATTTAGCTTTTCTAAAGGTCTCATTGTAATACTGAATGCTCCTTTCAATTATCGGAAAAGCATGCTCTTTTCCTAAAAAATCATCGACTATTACTTTCTTATTTTCAAGGGTCTTATAGTTTTCAAAGAAGTGCTTAAGCTCAATTCGAAAAAAATCGGGAAGTTCGCTTACATCGTTTAAATGACTGACACTGGCATCTTGTTCAGCAACCGCAATAATTTTATCATCTGCCTCTCCTCTGTCAATCATGCGCATCACACCAATAACTTTTGAAGGAATCAAGCAACGGGGCACTACCGATACCTGAGTAAGTACCACAATATCAAGCGGGTCATGATCTTCGCCCAGTGTTTGAGGAATAAATCCATAATTGAGGGGATAATACATGGAAGCATAGATTACACGATCAAGTTTGATCAATCCGCTCTCCTTGTCTATTTCGTATTTTGCACGGGAGCCACGCGGAATTTCTATGATTGCATTTAAATTCTCAGGAGGGTGATTTCCAATCCTCACTTCGTGCCAAGGGTGCTGTACCATAGTCTTTTTAAAGTAAGTTACAAAAAAAGCCGCCCGACAAAATCAGGAGACTTTATCCAGGCGCCCTTTAAACTATTTATCTGTGTTATCCTCTTTGTTCTCTTTCTTTTTCTCTGCGGCACGTATCTTATCCCCTTCTTTCAGGCGTTTTGAAACCACCAGAAAAGGACCCGTAACAACTTCTGAGCTGTCACTAAGCCCAGAAAGTATTTCGATATTATCGTAATCACTGATACCTGTCTTTACTTCAATCATTTTAGCTTTACCAGCATCGTTCAGGAAAACAACAACTTTATCTTCTTTCTTTTTCTCCGCAAGTTTTTGTTGGTCACTTGATAGTTGGTTGTTATTCGAAGGCCCTTTCGACTCCCCTTCGGGTTTCATGTCTTCCGAATTACGGGTTGTAACAGCCGCTAATGGAACCGATAACACGTCCACTTTACGGTTCGTTAACACTTCCACACTGGCTGTCATACCCGGACGGAAAGGATAACGGTTTCCTTTAGCTACTAAATCCTGATAAGAAGAATTGAGAATCAATATTCGCACTTCAAATTCTGTAATAGCATCGGCAGATAACTTATCCTTTGCTGTATTGGCAATGTTTGTAACAACACCCGTAAACTGCTTTCCTTCATTGGAGTATGCATCCACATCAATCATGGCTGTATCACCAATGTGTACACGGACAATATCATTTTCGTTTACGTTAACCCGTACTTCCATTTTATTGAGGTCAGCAATGCGTAACATCTCTGTTCCCTGCATTTGGGCTGTACCCAATACGCGCTCACCTTTCTTAACACTCAACTTGGAAACAATACCATCCATCGGTGCTGTTACATTGGTTAGGCGCACGTTCTCCCTTGCCTCGCGCACAGTAGCTTCACTGCTACGGACAATATACCTCGATGCTTGCAACGATTGTTTTGCAGATTTCAAATCGTTTTCAGCAATCTTAAAATTCTGTTGTGCCAATTGCCAGTCTGATTCAGAAATCACCTTCTCATTCCATAATTTCTGCTGGCGGTTATAGTCTTGTTCAGCCCGAGTGAACGTTGCCTCTGCACGAGATAAGGATGCTTCGGCAGACACTACATTGGCACTTTGCTGATTTAAGGATGCTTCCGCTCTTTCTAATTGTGAAATCCACGTATCAGGTCTGATCTTCACCATCAATCGTCCACGACTTACCGAGTCACCTTCTTCAATCAGTAACTCTCGTATTTCGCCTGATACTTCAGGTGCAATTTTTACCTCTGTCACGGGCTGTACAGTTCCGGAGGCACTCACCTTTTCAATGATAGTAGCTCGTTTAGCTTTAGCCAACTCAACCTCCATTTCCTTAGGTTTTCCAATCCATCCCATGGAGCGGCCAATGATGACAAAAATGAGTAGAACGACAAGAGCTCCAATGAGTCCGTATATCAACTTGTTAGATTTGCGCTTTTGTTTTGCCATTTTGAAGATCGTAAACTGATTTTTAGAGCTGTAAGGGTTTGCCTTGATAAAAGTCAAGAACTTTTAATTTAAAAATAAAATCATACTTGGTTCGTACCAAGTCATTTTGAGACTTATTAAAATCATTCTTAATTTGATTGTATTCCACTGAATTTGTTGCACCCAAATTAAATCTTTGCTCCACATTCCTGAAGGATTCCTCAAGTGCTTCAAGTTGTCGTTTTGTTGCCTGATAGGTCTTTGCCGCAGCTCGCGCATTGTAGTACGCTTGCTCAATGTTCTGACGAAGCTGATTTTTAACGCCTGTTAAACTATACTCTGAGTTTTGCAACGTTATCCTGGCCTGACCTACACCTGTATTCGTTTGAAGGCGATTGAAAATGGGGATATTTAGATTTAAGGAAACAAATCGCGCCAAATTAAAATCAAGTTGGTTCACATACGTATTCTCTTTAAAACCAGTTGGGCTGTCTGGATCTGGAAATTGATCGGGTGCTGCACTAGACCAATTTGTATTTAACCCACCTGACAACGTTAAGCTTGGATATCTAAATGACTTGGCAATAGAGAGCCCATACTGAGAAGCCTTTACTTGCTCCTCGGCACTTTTTACTTCCGGAAGTGAAAGCGCTGACTGAAAAACATCTTCAAGCGTAATGTCAATAAAATTTTCACTTGGGTCGGGTATCGTTGGCACTTCAATCTCCAAAACGTTGGATGCAGGCAATTGAAGCGACTGCTTTAAAGTTAATTTTGCCAGATCAAGTGAATTTTCGGCAGTAATTAAGTTTACTTCGTCATTGGCAATCTGCTGTTTAGCTTGAAGTAAATTTTGTTTCGGAAAAGCACCCGCATTCACCTGCTTTTCAGTTTGCTCTGATTGAAGTTTACTAGTTATTAAGCTTATTTGGGCATTCTTAATTTGCTCCTGAGCAAGCAGGATGTTCAAATACTGGTTTGCAATACTAAGGGCTGTGTTGTTTTTCTGATTTTCAAGGTCATACTCACTTTTATCCAGGTTAGCTTGACTTCGGTTAACCGCGTGATGCTGATTCAAACCATTAAAAAGTGTAACACTGCTATTCAGTCCGTAATTCTGGGAGGTGATGTCTTGATTAACAATAACGTTGGTGAAAGGGTTAATTGACCTACCTACACTGTTTTGACCGCTCACACTTCCATTAAGATCAGGAACTCTGGCCCATTGATCCTGCTTAAGACTCAATTGATTATTCAATACAGTCAACTCGCTCTGGCGTACTTGAATATTATTCTTCCATGCGTGATTGATACAATCCTGAAGTGTCCAAACTTTAACGCCCTCCTGAGCGAACAAAGGGAATTGCATCAAAAAAAAAAGGGGTAGAATTAATCTGATTTTTTTCATGTACTTATTAACGATCGATATCCGGTATGTAAATAACTTCTTTCACCCAGCTTAGACTCCGAACGTAAGCTAATGTTACAGGTTTCACTCCTGAATCCATTTCAATAACTAAACAGGCTAAATCATTCTTTCCCTTACGGGAAACCGACATCGTAGCAATATTACAATCATCATGAGCCAGTACGTTCGCCAGAAAGGCAATACTCCCTTTCACATCGGCTGCAAAAATAATCAGGGTATGCAGGCTTGCGGAAAAGTCTGCTTTAAAGCCGTTCACTTCTGCAATGTTGATAATCCCTCCACCTTTGCTTTCTCCCAATACTTCAATTTTCTTTTCACCTAAACGTAAATTCAACCGGATGGTATTCGGGTGAAGTGCGGAGGCATTACCAATCGATTTAAAATGGTATTGCAATCCAGCTTCTTTAGCCAGCTCAATGGAATCTTTAATTCTCTTATCATCGGTTTTAAAATCCAGAAGACCCGCAATAATAGCGCGGTCGCTTCCGTGCCCTTCGTACGTTCTGGCAAAAGAATTATAAAAAACGATATCAGCTTCCTCCGGCACACCACCCAAAAGCTTAAGCGAGGCACGCGCAATGCGAACAACACCAGCAGTATGTGAACTGGAAGGGCCGATCATAACCGGGCCAATCATATCAAAAATACTGCTTTTTTCAGCCATGCTCACGCTAATTACGGCATTTGTCGTCTAAAAGATACTGAAGTTACAAGTTCAATGTTCAAAGTTTCTAGATAGTCAATCGAACTTCGACATTGTAACCTTGAACTTAGCTATACAGCAATGGGCGCTTTAATACCCGGGTGTGACTGGTAATTCACAATCTCAAAATCTTCAAATTGGTAATCGAAAATAGAGGCTGGCTTTCTTCGGATGTTTATTGTTGGTAACGAGTAAGGCTCACGAGTAAGTTGCAGCCTTGCCTGCTCCAAGTGATTTGTATATAAATGCGTATCTCCCCCAGTCCAAACAAACTCACCTGGCAACAAATCACATTGTTGCGCAAACATGTGCACCAACAAGGCATATGAAGCTATGTTAAAAGGCAAGCCTAGGAAAGTGTCACAAGATCTTTGATAAAGCTGGCAAGATAGTTTTCCGTCTGCTACATAAAATTGAAACATGGTGTGACACGGAGGCAACGCCATGCTGTCGACATCTGCGGGGTTCCATGCAGACACAATATGTCTTCTGGAATCAGGTTTTTGTTTGATCTGGTTTAGAACATTGGTGATCTGATCAATCGTATTTCCATTTGGTGTAGGCCAACTCCTCCACTGGTGGCCATACACCGGACCAAGGTCTCCGTTTTGATCTGCCCATTCATCCCAAATGGTAACACCGTGATCGTGAAGATATTTGATGTTCGTATCCCCTTTTAAAAACCACAACAGTTCAATAAAAATCGACCGGGTGTGAAGTTTTTTTGTTGTGAGCAACGGAAATCCTTGAGAAAGATCAAAGCGAAGTTGTCTGCCAAATACCGAAAGGGTGCCCGTTCCGGTGCGGTCGGTTTTGGGGGTTCCTGTTTCCAGGATGTCTTTCATTAAGTCAAGATATTGCTTCACGGGTGGCTCAGATTACATTTGCAAATAAACAAAAAAGCCCGGGTTTTAAATCCGGGCTTTCAATTAAGAAACAAATTTTATCCTCTCTTACCTACATTCACTGTCCTGCTATTTCCATCAACCGAAATTGTGATAATTGCATCGCACGATCCTGTGCCATAATCAACCGTTATAACTTTACCATCAATTTGGAATACCTTCTTTCCTTGCACCGCAATAGGACAACCTCTTTTGTAAATCAGGTCATCTTCAATAACCATGGTATATGCTCTACCCCTGCGGTTAACACCTTCTGCAGCAACTAACTCCTGATCACACTGAGAAACGATCAACACGTCATCTGAGAAATTAATCAACACACCACGATCCCATGTTCTTAAAAAGCAATGTTCACGAGAAGCACTTGTACCATCAGGCCATACCGCCAAGCCATTTTCTAATTCGATCTGAAATTTAGGCGTTTCTTCAGTGCTCCCCGTTACATTGGTAAGTGTACGAGTTCCACTTAGCTTAACTCCATTGATGTAATAATTCTCAAAGGTTATTGATATCCATGATCCTGGTAAAAATCTGCGACCGTTGAAATTAATGACTATTCTACCTGAACGAACGTTGCCTCTTGGATCTTCACAACCTTCACCAAAGTCAACCGTAACATCACCAATTGGAATTTCGGGAGTTGATAGTTCACTAAATGCTATTTCTATCGCTGCACAAAATCTATCATCATCAACAGTCAATACACTGGCCCCAGATGACATCTTTCCACCGGCTGTTCCTTCATCAGATGCAACCGCCACACTTGCCATATCATCTGCATCTTCGTAATAATAATCGGTAACCGATTCTTCTGCAACATACCCTGCTTCTGTAGCGTACGGGTCTTCATTCTCCTGACAGGAAAATGCAAAGCCAAGCGACACAACAGCCACCAAAGCGACTGTTTTTCGTAAAAAGTTATTCGTTTTCATAAGGTTTTGGATTTTCGTAAGCATTTTT
>JANNQJ010000097.1:0-2621 GCA_031400675.1 Cyclobacteriaceae bacterium | reverse complement strand
ATTCAAAGTGGGTTTGGCCGCACCGGAAAATTATTTGCCTGCGAACATTATGGTATTGCTCCGGATATAATTACAACAGCAAAATCGCTGGGAGCCGGAATGCCTATCTCCGCTACAGTAGGCAAATCCGAGATCATGGATGCTGTACACCTGGGTGGAATTGGCGGCACGTACGGTGGTTCACCTGTTACCTGCGTGGCGGCCATTGAAGTAATTAAGGAAATGACATCGCCAGCATTTATGAATCACACCGAAAAAGTTGGAAAAATAATCGAACACAGACTTTCTGAATGGAAAGAAAAGTATTCTATTATTGGTGATGTTCGGGGTTTAGGCGCAATGCGGTTGGTAGAGTTTGTGAAAGACCGAAAGACCAAAATACCTGATATGGACCTCACACTCAAAATTTTAAAAGACGCTGTTGCGCACGGAATAATTCTAATTCGTGCAGGTCTCTTTAGCAACTGTATCCGCCTGTTGCCTCCGCTGGTAATTACAGAAGCGCAATTGCATGAAGGTCTGGATGTGTTGGAAACAGCCATTGCAAGAAATGCAAATGTGTAACGGGTGAAAAGCACACTCTACTTTAACGCAACAATTCTTACACAAAATCTGGCTCAGCCAATAGCACCAGCTATGTTGGTGGATGGAAATACAATCTCAGCAATTGGCTCCATACTTGAAGTCGCTACCTTTCAAAATGAAGGCACTCAATTGGTTGATATACAAGGAAAAATAATTTTGCCTGGTTTTAATGATGCGCACATTCACGTCTGGAAAGTGGGGCAACTGGAATCTTTTATTATTGATTTGCGCGGAGTTGAAAGTATTGCTGAGTTGCAGCGCAAGGTAAAAGTGCTTGCTGAAAAACTACCAGCCGGAACATGGATTATTGGAAGGGGTTTCAATGAGCAAGTGTTGTGCGAAAAACGAAAGCCTGTAAAGGATGATATTGATGCCATCAGCACGTCACACCCAATTTATTTGATACGCACCTGTGCCCACATTGCCGTAACCAATTCGCTGGCAATGAAACTTGCGAATGTGAACAACACAACAATAGCTCCTGCGGGTGGTATTATTGGAAAAACGCACGATGGAAATCTTGATGGTTTGTTTTATGAAACTGCGCTGGGACTGATTACAAAAGTTATTCCAGCACCGACAAAATCTGAGTATCAACAGATGATTCTCGCAGGCACAGCCATGTTGTTACGCCATGGAATCACGAGCGCTACCGATCCTGCCGTCCACCCCGAACTTCTTGAAGCCTATCTCGAATTAGATGCAGAGAAGAAAATCCCGATTCGTCTCAATCTCATGCCGATTCTATTGCCTGATGGAGGATCAGCACCTTACCCAATTCCTAAAAAGTATTCTTCCGATTTTGTTTCAGTCAATAGCGTAAAGTTTTTTTCGGATGGAGGGTTAAGCGGTAAGACCGCTGCATTGAAACGGCCTTATAAAAACTCCAATGAGAAAGGTGTAGTGAGATTGGAGTCGGGGGAATTCATCAACCTTAGCCGCGAAGCACAACGGAGTGGTTTTCGGATAGCCACGCATGCTATTGGTGATGTGGCGATTGATTTGGTATTGGATGTGTACAAAACGTTGCATGCAGAATTTGGAGATACGCGCAACCGGATTGAACATTTTGGATTGCCCTCGGAAGAAAACATTAAGGATGTAAAACAATTTGGGTTTGTACCTGTGCCTCAACCTATCTTTTTGGATGAATTAGGTGAGAATTTTCGAAGTTCATTGGATGATGAATATTTGAATGGATGCTATCCGGTAAAAAGTTTACTGAAGGAGGGGATTCAAGTAGCCTTCTCCACCGATGCGCCTGTAGTGAAAAATATTAATCCTTGGAGTTGCATTAAAGCTTCGGTTAGCCGAAAGACGAAGGAAGGAAACATTATTGCTTCACATGAAGCAGTTACGGTGCAGGAAGCTATTTATGCTTACACCCTAGGAAGTGCGTATGCAGAGGGATATGAAAAAAGAAAAGGTTCGCTCGAGCCCGGAAAACTTGCTGATTTTATCATTGTAGATAAAAACCCACTTACAATTCCGGTTGATGAACTTGATTCAATACAAGTTGAATCTATATATATTAATGGGGAGTTATTAAATCTAAAATCCGCAATCTAAAATCTAAAATTAAGATGCCTGTTTATAAACAATATATCAACGGAGAGTGGACCGATGCATCCAACAGCAAAACCTGGGATGTAATAAATCCGGCAACGGAAGAGGTACTGGCAACGGTGCCTTTTGGTAATGACGTGGATTGTCGGGCTGCAATTGATTCGGCATCAGAAGGATTTAAAATCTGGTCTCGTACAAATCCGTTTGATCGTGCCGTTATTTTAAAGAAGGCATCCGCACTAATGCATGAACGGTTGAATGAGTTTGCAAAAATAACCGTATTGGAAAGCGGAAAACCTTTGGCTGAAGCTATTGGCGAGTGGCGCGTGTCAGCAAACTTTTTTGAGTGGTTTGCCGAAGAAGGAAAACGTCACGGTGGGCGGGTGATTACCGCGAATCGAAATAATAAACGCATGAGTGTGCTCTATCAACCGATTGGGGTAGTGGGTGCAATCACTGCATGGAATTTT
>JANNQJ010000096.1:0-10370 GCA_031400675.1 Cyclobacteriaceae bacterium | reverse complement strand
CCGAAACAATTATCGGTATCTCCCCAGATATGCCTCAAACCAAAAAAATGTGCCAGTTCATGTGTGGTTGTTCTTCCTAAATTATACTGTGGGTCAGAAGATCCCACACCAAACACTGTGTAATCAATTACCACGCCATCTGTAGGGGCAAGCCCATCCTGAAATTCTTCCAGGCCATCAAGCGTTGAGACTGGGAATTGTGCATATCCTAAAAAGTTACCTCCAATATTGGTGACCCAGATGTTTAAATAGTCTTCCGAGGGCCAGTAACTGAGAGCGTTTAATTCTTCATCAAACGGAGGCCAGCTTATTTGTCCTCCATCAATGCGAACTATGCCAGTGGTAGGTAAACCCTCGGGTGTTTGTTTTGCTAGAATAAATTCAATATCTAAACTTCCCGCCACTGAAATGAAATCGAACGGTGTATTGACTGAATCCGCATTCAACCTTTTAAAGTCGTTATTCAGAACCTCAATCTGCGAAAGTATTTGTGCGTCAGAAACATTCGCACCTGTACCAACAGGCTCACCATTGTAAATCACATGAATAACTACGGGAATTTGATAAGGGCCAACTTGTCGTTGGTCCGCTCCACCTTGCTGCGCTTTTAAGTTTTTCTTTCGAAGTAATGACTCTTCGAATTGTTGATCAGTTTGTTTAATTTTTTGCTGATTTCGCAAATACTCCATATACGGCACTGTGCCGCAGCGTTGTTGTGCCTGTAATAAGAAACTACAGAAGAGGAAAGCAATTAAGAGGCTGACAAACCGCACGGATATCACATTGGATAGACTGTATCAACCAAAGATAATAAGGTAACCTGAAAAAATTTGCGATTTTGAATTTTAGAATTAAGATTTTACATGTTGCTAATCCAAGCCTAATTTCTAACAAAATTAATTACCTCAATTCCCTTAATTTCAGGCACAGCTCTTTTAATAGCTTCTTCTACGCCAGCCTTGAACGTCATGGTAGACATGGGGCATGTGCCGCAAGCGCCTATAAACTCCAGTTTTACAATATGGTCATCTGTTACCTGATTAATTTTTACATTTCCGCCATCCGCTTCCAGGTATGGGCGAATGGAATCAAGCGATGCTTCAATTCTTTGAGTAAGCTCTTCAACAGTTGCTGTTGTATTCATTTATTCGCTAGTAATTATCGGTTCAATCTTAAAATCCTCTCCTTTGGGAAGGATTTAGGTGAGGTTATACTTTTAATTCAACTTTTTGAGTCTGCTCAAAGGTAGCATTTCTTATGGCAATTTGCCGGGCTAGCGCTTCTGCCAAATCGATGAAGGCTTTTGATACCGGACCTTCTTTCAGTACGGCTGGCAAGCCAGAGTCTCCACTTTCTCGAATGGATTGCACCAGTGGTATTTGACCCAGGAAAGGAACCTTATATTTTTCAGATAAGTTCTTGCCTCCGTCTTTTCCGAAAATAAAATATTGATTATTTGGAAGTTCTTCAGGCGTGAAGTAGGCCATGTTTTCGATCACACCTAAAATAGGAACATTAATTTGAGGTTGCTTAAACATTGACATTGCTTTGTTGGCATCCGCCAACGCAACTTTTTGAGGGGTGGTGACAATCACAGCGCCTGTAACAGGTACAGTTTGCACCATGGTGAGATGGATGTCACTTGTGCCGGGAGGAAGATCAATTAACAAATAATCAAGTTCACCCCAGAGTGCATCACTAAAGAATTGTTTTAAAGCTGAGCTGGCCATCGGTCCTCGCCACACTACGGCACTATCGGGCGGGGAGAGAAATCCGATCGACATCAGCTTTACTCCATATTGCTCTAATGGAATGATGATATTCTTTCCGTTGATCTCTTTCACAGAAGGCTGCTCATGTTCACAGTTGAACATGGTAGGAATGGATGGGCCGAAAATATCGGCATCAATAAGTCCAACCTTGGCGCCCGACATAGCCAACGCAACTGCCAGATTCGTGGTCACGGTAGATTTTCCAACGCCACCTTTGCCGGAGGCGATGGCAATAATATTTTTAACACCCGGTAGTAAAGGAGCATTATTCCGTGAGGTTGTTACCGATGAAGTCATTGTAATGTCAATTACTACATCTTTGCCAACTGCGGCTTCCAGGGCATCTTCACAATCCTGCCTGATTTTTTCTTTCAGCGGACAAGCGGGAGTTGTAAGCACTACTGTGAAACTAATTTTGCCAGGGGCGACAACAACATCTTTAATCATGTTCAGGCTCACCAGATCACGCTTCAAATCGGGGTCTTCAACCTTCGAAAGAGCCTTTAATACATCACTTTGAGTTATACTCATTATCTTAAAACAGAAACTATTAGAAAAAGTCCTTAAAAACACCGCAATTTAACGGGAAAGTCGATAGTCCATAGACCATCGACCATAGTTTTTTGAATGAGCATAGTACTATTGACTGTGGACCGTGGACTATGGACTTTTGTTTATCGACTATCGACTGAACTAAGTATCTTTAAGCCCCAAATTTAGAAAGAGCGTCTGCTAAGGATGATTTCCCGCAATACCATAGATGAAATAAAGAGTCGGATCGACATAGTGGATGTTGTGAGTGATTTCATTACCCTTAAGCGGTCGGGGCAGAATTACAAAGCACTCAGCCCCTTTACGAATGAAAAAACAGCTTCTTTTTATGTAGTTCCATCGAAAGGAATTTTCAAAGACTTCAGCAGCGGAAAAGGTGGTGATTCTATCACTTTCGTTATGGAGCACGAAGGGATGAGTTATATGGAGGCCATCAAGTTTTTGGCTAAGAAATATGGAGTAGAGATTAAAGAGGATGTAAATTCTGAGAAGGAGCTGGTTGCACAGAGCGAACGCGATAGTTTGTATATCGTGATGAACTACGCAAAAGACTATTTCAAGGAGTTGCTTTTTAAGCATGAAGAGGGCCGTAGCATTGGACTGAGCTATTTCCGTGAACGCGGATTTAATGATCGGAACATAGAGAAGTTCGAACTTGGTTATGCGCTGAATGAATGGAATGGTCTTGAGAAAACTGCTATCAAGAATGGATACAGTATTGAAGCACTGGAGAAATCCGGACTTGTCATAAAAAAGGAAGACGGAAGGACGTATGACCGCTTTCGCGGAAGAGTTATTTTTCCGGTTCACAACCTTTCGGGAAAGGTAATCGCATTTGGTGCGCGTATTCTCACCAAAGAAAAGGATCAACCAAAATATATCAACTCACCGGAGACTGACATTTATCATAAGAGTAATGTGCTCTATGGAATGTTTCAGGCGAAGAATGAAATCCGTAAACACGATTTCTGTTACCTGGTTGAGGGCTATACCGATGTGATGTCCCTTCACCAGGCTGGAATTGAAAATGTTGTGGCTTCTTCTGGAACTGCGCTCACAGAAGAGCAAATCAAACTCATGCGCAGGTTCACCGAAAATGTGACGGTGCTTTTCGATGGCGATGCAGCTGGAATTAAAGCTGCTTTGCGTGGAATTGATTTAGTGTTGAAGGGTGGATTAAATGTTCGGATTGTTTTGCTGCCCGATGGTGAAGACCCTGACAGCTACTCCAAAAAAATGGGAAGTACCGAGCTAAGTCAGTACTTGAAAGATCACACGAAAGACTTTATATCCTTTAAGATTGAGTTGTACTCTGCCGATGCAGCCAAAGACCCAATAAAAAAAGCAGAACTAATTAGGGACATTGTAACGTCCATCACCGCCATTCCTGATCCGTTGAAACGCACGGTATACTTGCAGGAGTGTAGCAAAAAGCTGGAAGTACCGCTTTCGATCTTAAGTATTGAGGTTAAGAAGATTCTGTTAGCGAACAAGGCGAATGAAGCAAGAGGCGAGCGCCTGCCTGCCGGACAGGCAGGTAATCAGGTTAACGTTGCAGATGGTCTAAGTTCATCCCTCTCAGAGATACATACGCTATCCAAATCATTTTTATTATCGGCAGAGGAATCACTGGCACTTTTTGAGAAAGAATTCATTAAGGTATTGGTCAATCAAGGTCATCTTCGTACTGCGGAAGATGAGTTTGCGTACGAATATCTTTTCAGGGAGTCGCAGGATGTTGATTTTCAGATCCCTATACATCAGGAGATTGTGGATCAGTATAAAATTGAAGTGGCAAAAGGTAATTCGGTAAAGCCCGATGCTTTTTTAAAGGCTCTTCAACAATCCACAGCGTCTTATATTTCAGGATTTCTGGTTCAGCGGTATTTTGTTAGCGAAGGATGGAAAAAACACCATATACTTGTTGGTGATGAATATGCGTTAGAGCAGTCAGCACTAAAAGTAATTATGCAGTTAAAACTCGGGATTGTATTGAAGATGTTGAACGATAACCTTCAAAAAATAAAAGAAACTTCTGCTAAGAAAGAACAAAATGAATTGCTGGATATTCAGACCACGATTGATGGTTATAAGAATACGATTGCTTCCGGTCTGGGAAGGATTGTGTTACCCAGTGTGAAACTACTTCAAGACCAATAATGTTAATGTGCTGAACGAATTTTATGAGTGAAAAAATTAAACTGAATACAATTGAAGAAGCCATTGATGAAATTAAAAATGGCAAAGTGATTATTGTGGTCGATGATGAAGACCGCGAAAATGAAGGTGATTTTATTTGTGCTGCCGAATGTATTACCCCGGAGATTGTGAACTTCATGGCTACCCACGGCCGCGGCCTGATTTGTGCGCCACTCATTGAAGATCAGTGTGATGAACTGGGTCTTGAGTTGATGGTTGGAAATAACACAGCTACGTTTGAAACTCCCTTTACGGTGTCTGTAGATTTAATTGGTCATGGATGTACAACCGGAATTTCAGCACATGATCGCTTTAAGACCATTCGTGCGTTGGCCGATCCGGAAACAAAACCTGAAGACCTTGGCCGACCGGGTCATATTTTTCCATTAAAAGCAAAACGGGGTGGTGTGCTTCGCAGAACGGGCCACACGGAAGCCTCTATTGATTTTGCGCGACTGGCTGGTTTTAAACCTGCAGGTGTGTTGGTTGAGATTATGAATGAGGATGGAACGATGGCGCGCTTGCCTGATTTACAAAAAGTTGCTGATCGGTTTAAACTCAAGTTGGTTTCTATCAAAGATCTGGTGGAGTATCGGATTAAGATGGAGACATTGATTAGCAAAGAAATTGAAGTTGATATGCCTACAGAACATGGCCATTTTAAATTGGTAGCCTATCAGCAAACTAACTCGCATGAAACCCATCTTGCGTTAGTGAAAGGTACCTGGCAAAAAGATGAACCTGTTTTAGTGCGCGTGCATTCGTCATGCGTAACGGGCGATATTTTTGGTTCATGCCGCTGCGATTGTGGCTCGCAATTGCGTCATGCCATGGAGATGGTTGACAGAGAAGGGAAAGGAGTTGTGTTGTATATGAAACAGGAGGGACGTGGTATTGGATTATTGAATAAACTCCGTGCCTATAAATTGCAGGAACAGGGCCTTGATACCGTTGAGGCAAATATTCAACTTGGTTTTGATATGGACGAACGGGATTACGGAGTAGGGGCGCAAATACTTCGCGATTTGGGTATCACTAAAATCCGCTTAATGACAAACAATCCTAAAAAGCGTGTAGGATTAATGGGATATGGTTTGGAAATTGTTGAAAATGTATCGATCGAAATTATTCCTAACCCGCACAACGAAACCTATCTCAAAACTAAACGTGATAAGTTAGGTCATACCATATTGAAGCATTCATGAAGCTCAGGGTACTTATTGTCATACTTTTTTTATTGATTTCGGGTGCAACAAAAGCACAGGAATGGGCTTTCGAATTGTGGCACGATGGAAAAATTGTATTAGTATCTGGTGATACCTTGAAAGGATTGATAAAGTATGACCTGCAACAGGATATCGTGCAGTACAACAGCCAACGTGGAAGCGTGGAAGCGTATGGGGCTCGTAAAGTTTTATTTTTTGAAATTTTTGATACAACCGTTGGACAGTACCGCCACTTTTTTGCGTTGCCGTACAATGCATCAACTGGATATCGTACACCTGTTTTTTTTGAATTGCTTACCGAGGGTAAAATGACTCTCCTCACACGTGAAAGCGTGGAATATCGGACCTATAATTCTCCTTATTACTATGGATCCTATAGCAGGCAGGTTTTAGTGTATAAGTATTTTATACTGGAAGAAAACGGCAATATTGTTGAGTTTATTGGAAAAAAAGCAGAGTTAATGACACTTATGGGTAAACGTGCCCAGGCGGTTGGAGATTATATACGTGAGAATAAATTAAAAATTGAAGATCGTGACGATTTCGTAAAAATTGTAGCTTACTATAACTCTTTTTTTAAAACTTAACCTCACCCCTACCGTCCTCTCCAAATGGAGAGAAGAGGACGGAAGGGGTGAGGTAAACTACTTAAAATGGCCAAACCTCTTATTCTTGTTTCCAACGATGACGGAATAACTTCCAAGGGAATTCTTACCCTTGTCAATGTAATGAAACAATTAGGCGATGTACTGGTGGTGGCTCCGGACAGCCCTCAATCAGGTATGGGGCACGCCATTACCGTAGGAGAAACCTTGCGACTTACCGAGAGTTTTATTTTTGAGGGAGTAAAAGCATATGAATGTTCAGGGACTCCGGCAGATTGCGTGAAGATGGCGCGCCACTTCGTATTAAAAGATAAGGTTCAGCCCGATGTGGTAGTGAGCGGTGTCAATCATGGAAGTAATACATCGATAAGTGTTCTGTATTCTGGAACGATGTCAGCGGCTATCGAGGGAGCTATTGAAGGAACTCCAGCAATCGGTTTTTCATTATGTGACTTTTCCCATGAGGCAGATTTCTCTCATACAGAAGAATACATTTTGAAAATTACGAAGCAGGTGTTGGAAAAAGGTTTGCGAAAGGGTGTTGCATTGAATGTGAACTTTCCGCCTAAGCGTAATGAAAAGCTTAAGGGGATTCGCATTTGCCGTCAGGCTAATGCGAAATGGGTTGAAGAATTTGTGGAACGCATTGATCCAAACGGGAGAAAATATTATTGGATGACTGGAAACTTTGTGAACTTCGATAAGGGTGAAGATAACGATGAGTGGGCCATCGCGAATAATTTTGTGTCCGTAGTTCCCTGCCAGTTCGACCTCACAGCACATTCAGCAATTTCAGTATTAAATGAGGAGTGGGAGATACTAAATCAGAAATAAATAGTGACGGTAAGAATCATTGTTGTATTACTACTGGCAGCCTTTGTCAGCCTGTATGCCCAAGATGATTTCTCCAAAAAACTTTCTTCAGCAGCGATAGCCCTGGCGCAACAGCAGGTTGAATACGATCCACAGTATTTCTCTATCAAGTATCCCAACGGAGATGTCCCCAGCGACAAAGGTGTTTGCACGGATGTAATCATTCGCGCATATAGAAAGTTGGGGATTGACCTTCAAAAAGAAGTGCATGAGGATATGCTTGCACACTTTAATGAATACCCAAAAAACTGGGGATTAAAAAAGACGGATAAAAACATTGACCACAGACGGGTGCCTAACCTGATGAAATACTTCAGCAGGCACGGAACCGTAAAGAAAGTGACAACAACCCGGATGATTATCTTCCTGGTGATATTGTAGCATGGAACCTTGGTGGAGCAATTACACACATTGGTATTGTGGTAGATAAAAAATCACATGATGAAAAGCGATATTTGATTGTGCACAATATTGGCAATGGGCAGGAGATATCCGATTGTTTGTTTACCTATAAAATTATCGGCCATTATTCGTTTTCAAAGTAGGCCATCCGGCTACGGGAAAATTCATTAACTCGGCTCGATTTGAAACATTTGACTAATTATATAGGAGAAATAAATGCACATGATGTGCTGTTACTCAAGTCTTGGCAGTAATGCCGCTGGACAGAAAATCCTACCTAAAAAATAGGACAGAAATTCGTAAATTGTGGAGTGAAAAAAAGAACAACAAAGGGACTTGATTTTGTAATAGATAAGCTGACAAATTCCATTGAGAATAGGGTAACTGGCGACAGTTTTACGACCAATAAATCCATTTAACAAAGGTTGATCTAAAGACCGTTACAAAGAAAATTAGATGGGTTTTCGACTGGAAATATGAGTTAAGCCAGCCTGAGAGAGAGGTTTATAAACTGACAATTACTGAGAACGCTAATGTAATTCAAGGACTAATAAGTCTTGAGATTAAGTTTGACCATGTTTACATGCATTTGGTTGAAAGTGCTCCCTTCAACAAGGGGAAGGAGAAGGTTTATTCTGGAGTTCCAGGAAACTTAGTAGCCTTTGCATGCAGACTTTCATTTCAAAGAGGGTTTGAAGGAAACGTATCCTTCGTTTCAAAGACCCAATTAATCGACCATTACACTGAGACATTAGGAGCATTCCATGCAGGTGGACGACTAATGATTATTGAAACCAGAGCAGCTTTAAGATTAATGAATAGATATTTTAAAAACATTGAGATATGAGGACAAGAAAAAAAGAATTGGACGTGGACTTTATCGGAGGTATTGGCTCGTTGACAGAAGAGGAAGAGAAAAGGATAAGTGACATTATTAAAAGTCAAAAGGCAAAGCAGGCGGCTCAAAGACTAAAAAGAAAATTGACAACCAAGAAACGAGTGACAGCATAGTGGGACTACTGCCAACAAAATGTTTATGCAATTGCGGGGTGTAGTGTTTAAATTTAAATCGGTTTCTTAATTTAGTTCCACAACGTGGGACAGTTGCGGCAGGTCGGGCTTAACATTTCACTGCGCTCCATTTTTAAGCCCTTCTATTCCCGCAACTACTTAAACACCAAAGTTGTCTACTGCCTAAACCGGATCAACATCCACTACAATCCTGCCTTCGCGGCGGGTTTCGTGCGAGAGAGTTTCGTGCTCGTCCTGCCTTTCGCTTTCTTCAGGACCCTCAGGCATCGAGGCGTCAAAGAGGCGGCCCTCAGGACGCTGGCCCTCGCCGTACCCTTCTTCGCGGTCTCGTTGACCCTCCACACGCTCATCACCCCCATCGCACCCGACGACTGGTGGTCGGGAATCGTGGACAGCATGGGCTTCCGCTATCGCCACCTGTTCACCAGTCAGTGGTACGTCCTTACCTTCGGCACCTGGGGCGTGTTCCTTCCCCTGGTTCTGGCCGACTTTCGCAGCCTCCAAAGACGCCTGCGGGAGAACCTCGACCTTGCCGCCCTGGTCCTGGCTACTTATGCAACCCTGATCATCTCGAACAACACCGAGCGTCCCCTCGCCTACGCCTGGCCGGCGGTGGCGGCCGCGGGCGCCGCCGCCCTGCGCGTTCTGGTCACGAAAATCAACACCCCCAACCGTAACCCCTTCCATCGCCTCGCCGCGGTTTGCGTGGGTGCTCAAATGGTCCACTTCGGGCTGACCCGCTGGAACGACCTGGCCGGGTCGAGCCTCTATCAACCCGCCAACTTCATGCTGGCGGGAATGATGTTTGCTCTCTGGCTTGCTTGGGCGCTGCTATTTGCTAGGCTGAAGACGAACTGAGGGTTTTGCGAACGTGCGAAGCCGCAGATCGAGGGTCGCCTTCGGCGAAGACGCAGCACCCTCCCCCCTGAATCGCCTCAAGGACATCAACCAAAAAAGCTATGCCCAGCGTCCATCGAGTCGGCGAAGTTCACGACGACTATTGCACCTCCTGCCACCTCCTGCTGTCCCATGACATCGCGAGTGTCGTGAACGACGCCATCGTCAAGACCACATGCCGGACGTGCCACAACACCCACGACTACAAACAGGGAAAGATCCCCAAGCGACCGGCCAAGAAGGAAGAGACCAAACGAAGCCTCATGGACCAGGTGCTGAAGAACATGCCGCAGATGCCGGCCATGCCTCCCGCTCCCCACCCCAAGCCGAAGCGGGATCTTTGGGCCACCCTCGAAAGGATCAACGACAAGAAGGAACAGAGCGAGGGCGGGGGCCAGTGAGCACGGGCTCGGGTGAGTCGCTGCGGGTCCCCAGGGTCCTGGAGCGAAAGCGGGATGGCGAAACGCTCACGCGAGCGGAGATCGATTTCCTCATCGCGGGCTATACCTGTGGCGATGTTCCTGACTACCAGATGGCGGCGTTCGCCATGGCCGTCTTCCTTCGCGGCATGTCGGATGAGGAGACCACCGACCTCACTCGCGCCATGCTCGAATCGGGCGAAATCCTCGACCTGTCAGACCTGGAGGGTCCCAAGGCCGACAAACACTCGACCGGCGGAGTGGGAGACAAGACGAGCCTCATCCTGGCCCCCCTGGCCGCGGCCTGCGGCGTTACCGTCCCCATGATCTCGGGGCGAGCCCTGGCCCACTCGGGCGGAACGCTCGACAAACTGGAGTCGATCCCTGGTTTCC
>JANNQJ010000095.1:0-3438 GCA_031400675.1 Cyclobacteriaceae bacterium | reverse complement strand
GCATGGCAAAGAGTTTATTGCTACCGTGACCATTGCCAATCCGGGCCTGCGCGGCAATTATAAAAACATGGCACTCAACCAGATTTTTCCATCCGGTTGGGAGATTAATATTCTGCGACTCGATGAAGCAGAAGACCGCCTCACGGGAGACAAGCCAACGTATCAGGACATCCGCGATGACCGGGTCTATACCTACTTTGACTTGGGTGCCAACCAACGCAAAACATTCAGGGTATTGCTGACCGCAAGCTATGCAGGCACCTATTATTTACCAGCCGTAAGCGCAGAAGCGATGTATGATCACAGCATCTTTGCACGGAAAAAAGGACAGGTGGTGGAGGTGGTGAAGGGTGGGGTGAATCCGTAAGGGGGAGAAGTAGAAATAGGATTAGTGAATTGTGTAGTCGATACACGCAACAAAACTATGCAAAAAAAATGGTGTTATCAGTAATTATTCTTGGTGCATTAATTCTTCTTTTTGGGATGGTTTTGGCAGTGAAATCCATGCGGCCAGTTGAGTTTAACATAGTCGCAGGTATAATTGCCACAATCGGAACTTTATTTCTTGTTTTTGGTAAACATAAACAAGACTTAAATTCATCTAAGAATATGGAAAATCTCAAAAATCAGGTAATCAATTTACAATCTGAAATTTCAAAGAAGGATGCCGAATTAATTGATTTGAGTCATCAAAATATTGAATTAGGAAAGTTGAATGTTAATCTATCAAACAGGTTATCTGAGAAATCAACTCACATTTACGATCTAAGCAAGAAAATTAAGTACCCACTACCTGAAACTGCTAAAGCTAGTATTGAGCTTTATTTGAAGCTAGATGTAGAAAAGCAAAAAAATGCTGATGTGGTTTTGCAAAAATTAGATCTTAATCATGACGAAAAGCAATATGATTTAATAGATTACAACTTGGTTCGTGGGTTTTTAGGACTAGGCGCAATTAGTATACATTTTTCTAAAAAAATTACTGTTAAAGGAAAAAGTCTTTGGTTTTCAAGGGAACATTTAAATTTAGATGGCGACCTTTACAATGTTAGTAGAGTGAATTATAATTCTGCATTGAAAATATTCTTTATTTCTGTTGATGATGTAGCTCTTAAGAGACATGAGTGGTTTGATTCAAATTTATCTTCCAATTTAGTCTCAAATTCAATACTTGACTTAGAAAACTCTTCTGTAACGATTCAAGTGTCTTCTTCTCCCCATTCGGAAATTTCTGAGTTTAAACTCTTAAGGATAGTTTCACCTGAATTAAGCCTTACATTTAAAGACCTTGAAAGATGGCCACGAATAGATGGGAATATTTTTATCTGTAGTCGTAAGCTGAAGATTTAGCTTTGGCGACACTCCGCCTTAGTTCGTGTCCCCACCATAGTCGTTAACTTAAGCACATAAGCGAATTCAAGGTTTGGTAATGCGTAGCATTTCCGACAAGTGCTTCACAGACCGTATTTTCAATCCATGGTAGGAATGTGTGCTCCGCCTTGGTTCATCACCGTGAGGTGAGCGTTTCTAAACAGGCAATGGACAAGCGTTTTAACAATAATACGTTGAGCTTATCTTTTGTCTGGAACAACCGCTATTAACTCAACCTCAAGTATGAAATCTTTCAAGTAAAGTTCTTTTACACCTACCCACGTGGCAGCAGGATAATCGTCTTTGAAATATTCCTTGCGGACACCTTTGTTCTCAATAAACCGAGGGAGGTCGGTAGCATATACATTTTCCTTCACCACGTTTTGATAAGTGGCTCCATAGGCCTCTAAACTTTTGCCCAGCGCATCATACACTTTCTTAATAGCCACAGCCATGTCGTCACCCCGTGCTGCCACACCAGAAATATAAATCGTATTCCCCACCTTCACAGCCTGGGTATATCCTACCTCATCTTCCGATTCTTTGTTACGGTTATATTTTTTCTTTTCAATGGTCTGAGCTCCAGCCATCCAAGTAATACATACAAACGTGATTAATAATAGTTGTTTTTTCATGTTCATTTAGTTTATTAAAGTTGAATATTTATTCTTGTTTAAGGGCATCAATCGGATTGGCAGAAGAAGCTTGTAGTGCCACAGGGCTGATAGTTATAAGAGCTGCTAGCAATGAAACTATCACAGCAATGGCAAATGAATAGATATTTAAATCTGTGTGGTAGGCGTAGCCTTGTAGCCACTTATACATTACATAGTAGGTGAGTGGAATGCCTACCGCTATCCCTGCACTCACCAAAATCAAAAAATCTCTAGTTGTAATAATCACAAGATGATTTCTGTCTGCCCCCAATACTTTGCGAATACCTATTTCCTTAACCTGCTGCGATATGGCAAACAGCGCAAGTCCGAGAAGACCCATTATAGAAATAAATATGCTGATGGCAGAGAACACATCCGTAAGTTTGCCAAGTTTTAATTCGGTCTGATATTGGCGGGCCACGGCTTCTTCAACAAAAGAATACTTAAAAGGCCACTCCGGCACCAGCTCGCTCCAGATTTTTTCCATGGCGGCAAGAGTAGCTTGCAAATCGCCATTCACACGCACAGCTATGCGACCTCGTTCAAAACGGTTGGCTCTGATGGGCGGAAAAAATACAAAGGGTGTAATGGGTGTACCTAAATGGCGAAAGTTAAAATCTTTGACTACTCCGATTACTTGACCTCTACGTGCTTCCTGACCAAATTTTTTACCTATAGCACCTTCGTTTGTCCAGCCTATTTTTCTGATAGCCGCTTCATTAAGAATATAGTTAGAGCTATCCCCTCTGAATTCTTTATTGAAAAACCGACCGGCCACCAATTCTGTATTCATCACGTTCAGAAAATCCTCGTCTGTATGAAACCGCGTAACGGCCAGATCTACCTGCGGGGGAGCACCTTCATACAGCCGGCCACGGTTCTGCGCGGCATGCGCCTGGCCGAACAGATCCCGCTGACGATCCTGGTTGCCGAGGACAATACGGTCAATCAGAAGGTCATCCAGCAGATCCTCGCCCGCGAGTGAGTCACTCCGACGGGGGACAGCGCTGTGCCCAACCGGCTGTGGGAGGTGGATCGCGACCGCGATGGGAGCGGGATCGCGCTGTGCCCGCGGACCACATCGCGCGCGACCGGTACACAGACATCGATGAAATTCCATCCGTGTGCGGTGGACACCCCTCGAGGGGTGTGGACAGCCCGGCGTTGCGCCCCTTGGCCTGCGCTAGGTTTCCCACAATCCACAGGCCCAACTACTACTTCCACTGGTTGAACAGAGAAAACAGCACCAGTAGTGGGGAAAGCGAGAAATCGTGAAGTTCCGTTGTGAGCGCGACGTGCTCGTAGAAGCGCTGGGTACGGCTCAACGCGCCACGTCGAGCAGGGCCACGCTCCCGGTGTTGTCCGGCCTACGTGTGCAGCTCCAGGGAGATCGTCTCCGCCTCACCGGCAG
>JANNQJ010000094.1:0-1710 GCA_031400675.1 Cyclobacteriaceae bacterium | reverse complement strand
AATGGTATAGCCCACAAAAAGTACAAATGCCAGAAGCAACACGCCAAGGCCAATAAATATTTTCTTTATCATAATGGTAGAGTTAGTTGAGTTTGAAAATGGAATGACGAATATACAAACTTACAACTTCCTACCAGTTTAACGTTTCAGAAGCTTGAAGGCAAAATTTCTTCCATAGCCCTGCATCATGGCCAAATTGATCCAGCTAAGTGCAAATTGTTCGAGTAGATTAAACTTATCGCTGCCACCGAAATTATACACATTTTCAAAACCCAGGTCTTTTGCCAGTTGCTCCGCGACTTTCTTTGCCTTCTCGCTTTCACCTGCATAAAACATATCAATCCCTTTTCCATGATAAAAAGGGTTCTCCATGTTTTCAGCGCCCGTTGTATTGAAACATTTTACAATATCCTTACAATTCGTAAGCTTGAGCAATGCTTCGGTGGTGTTAGAATACGGCTCGGGTTTTACGCGCACTGAATTCATCGCATCAATAATCACTTTGCTGCTAACATCCCCCATCGAATCTGCAATAGATTGAACGGCTTGCGGAACGGCAGCGATTACAATTACTTCGGAGACCGCTACCGCGTCCACAATCAGCTCAACGGAAATATTTTCTACTTCTGTTAAACGGCTGCCCTTAAACTCTTCTTTGTTGCGAACAGCCAATACTATTTCATGACCGGCTTTCGCCCAGCCCTTTGCTAACGAGCCACCTACTTTACCGCTACCAATGATTGCAATTTTCATAGAAGCATTCCTTAAGCAAGTTTAATTGAATTCATGCCGTAGAAAGATACCCACATTATTTAATTTGGTAAACGTGCTATTGCCGAACTCGTTTAAATCGGTGCCCACACCAAATTGCCAATCCTTAATTTTTAATCCCAAGCGAAAGCGCTGAATAAAATTATAGGTTGCTGCTTCTTCGGTTGGGAAAGCATTTACCAGTTCAACCTGCACGAATAGATTCAGCTTATCAGATAGCTTTGGTTCGAAACGCGAAAGAACAAAAAAATCAATGTTGGGGCCTCTTGTAGTTTCACTAACTATCCAGGAAAAAAAAGTAAAGTCTCCTTTGCGATGAAAGTACTGAACACCCGCCTTTGGAAACACACCGCTATTGAAAATTTGTATGACGGCTACAGGTGCAAAGCCTTTCAGCTTGGGATGGTTATACGATACCGCCTCTGTAAAACCAAAGGAAGGCAAATTGGATGTTGAAGTTTGTTGGTAATCGATGCTAGCGCGATTTCGATTGAAGAAGAGGAACTTTGAATTTTCATTTTGACTGTTCTTAAAATATTTAAAGAACATGATATCCAAGGTAGTCTTCTCGTGACCTCCAAATACTTCAATAGGGATTTGAGAAAATGCCTCGCTCCCGATAAGGAGCGAGACCAGGATGCATATTATTCTATGCTTCATTTAATACTCGTCAGGATCTTTACAAATTCTTGCGGCTGTACTACAAAAGGCAGGTGCGAGGTGTTCATAGTAAAAGTTTGCTTAATCGTTCCATTGTTCTTAACCATCAGCTTTTGCAAATCATATCCTACCGCCAAGTCCTGACTTGTATGGATATAGTATTTAGGAACGCTGCCGAATTTGGCATTAGTTAATACAACTTTCTCTCCGAGCGGTTTAGCGGGCTCTGCCTTATGATACTTCACCAGAACTTCCTTCATGAAATCCGGACAATCGGCA
>JANNQJ010000093.1:0-4619 GCA_031400675.1 Cyclobacteriaceae bacterium | reverse complement strand
CATAAATTCATGGTGGCTGACCAACGCGTATTGATTACCGGCAGTTATAACTGGACATCGAGTGCCGCACGGTATAACCATGAGAATATTCTGTTAACCCGTGAAGCAGGAGCAGTGAAATCATTTTCGCATCAGTTTGATCAATTGTGGAATGTGATGAAGGGATTTGAGTAAAAGCTCCTGCCATTGTGAGGACGATCGTTTGGTCACATTGAAGCAAGAAATTACAATTAGCACTACCTTGTTCATGCCAGAGAATGGAAGTGACAGAATCAACGGAAGTGAGTATTCCGAAAAAGATGTATGAGTCGATTAAGGGCGGGTAGCTAAATAACTTTCTGTCACTCCACTTTAATTTTCCAGGCACTTAGATGAGGGTGCACACCCATCACAGCATCCTTACAATGTTCGCATACAAAGCCGGCATCCAGGCCCGATCTTGCATCATCATTGTTCTGCTATACAACTAAAGGGCGCAAAACTACACCACGACCTATTTGAAGATATTATAATCCGCAGCCATCTTTTTATACTCAGGAAGGATCATTTCATAAAGTGCTTCATCAACTTTCTTTAATGAATTCATGAGGCCGCCAATACCGGAGTCTTTAAGACTCACGCGCTGTTTTTTTATATCCTCCATCTTACTTCGAATCATTGCTTCCAATTTCCTCAGTTCTCTTTCCGTCATGACCGTAGTTTTTGTATTGCACAAGTAAGCTCAAATCTTCGACAAACAATAAAAATCGAAGTCGCCAATTAAGGAAAAACTAATCCTTCAAAATTCCCCGCAATCAGTCGCTTGGCTTTGTCGAGTGACTAATATGATCCGACCTCCGGCCTATTACTTTACTCCAGGCAGGATGCCTAAATAATAATCGTCACTCGGGGACCCGAGCGATGACGTGGGGGAGAACTATATGGGGATCGCGGACAGGTCCGCGAAGCATTCAATAATTTAATGTGCTCTGAAGCGGATGCACCAGTGTCACAACTAGTCACACGATTTCCCTACTTTTGCGAATGTCTTTATTCATAGCCTCATTGAATTCAGGAAGCAACGGCAACTGCTACTATGTGGCCAACCACCACGAGGCTGTTTTAATTGATGCCGGGATCTCCTGCCGCGAGACGGAAATACGCATGAAGCGGCTCAACCTCTCCATGAAAAAGGTGAAGGCCATTTTTGTTTCGCACGAGCACTCCGATCACATCAAGGGCGTGGCCGGCATTTCTAAAAAATACAAGTTGCCTGTTTACGTGACGCCTCCAACCCTGCAGCACCGCAGACTGCGGGTGAAGGAACATTTAATTTTTCCATTCAAAGCGTATGAACCTGTTACGATTGGGCAACTTACCATTACGGGTTTTCCCAAATGTCATGACGCCAGCGATCCGCACAGTTTTATAGTTGCCAATGAAACGGTGAAAGTGGGTGTGTTCACCGATATTGGTGTTGCCTGCAGCCACGTTGTCAATCATTTTGAGCAATGCCATGCAGCTTTCCTGGAAGCCAATTATGATGAACACATGTTGGAAACGGGACGCTATCCCTTGCATTTAAAAAGCAGGATCAGGAGTGACGTGGGTCACTTGTCTAATTTGCAGGCGTTGGAGTTATTCAGGAAGCACAGGCCTTCGTTCATGAGTCATTTATTTTTGTCTCACATTTCAAAAGAGAACAACTCGCCAGTTCTTGTTGAGAATCTATTTAAATCTGTGGCCGGAGATACCAGCATTGTCATTGCCTCGCGGTACAGGGAAACAAAAGTTTTCGCAATCCACGATAAGCCTGTTGTGCAAGAGGTTCAGCTTTCGTTGTTCTAGAAATTGTTTGAATCAGGATATTCAGGATTTTAGGATTAATAGTATTGAAAATAAAATCTTAAGTTTTGTCACACGCTACCGCTATCGGGGGACTTCTCAGCAGATTGTAATTCTGAGTATTCAACAAGAGCATGTTCTCCATCGAAGTGACGTTGATTTATTTTTAAGTCTGGTTCCTGAACTTTCAACCCTCTTTCTTTGTCTTTATAGAATTTAAAATCTTATTATCATAAATATGGAATTAGGTATTGGCATGTTTGGCGACAACCACTATGATGAGCAGGGCAAACCCCTCCCGGCAGGCGAACGCTTGCGCGAGTTGATCGAAGAAATCAAACTGATGGACGAGGTGGGCATCGAATTTTTTGGCATTGGTGAACACCATCGCCCCGACTATGCCGTATCCGTTCCGGAAGTGGTATTGGCTGCCGCTGCCACAGTAACAAAAAAAATTAAACTCGGTAGCGCAGTCACTGTATTGAGTTCTACCGACCCGGTGCGTATCTACCAGAGTTTTGCCACGGTGGATCAACTCAGCAACGGACGAGCCGAATTGATGGCCGGCCGCGGAAGTTTTATTGAATCGTTTCCGTTGTATGGTTATGATATGAACCACTACAATGAATTGTTCGAGGAGAAACTGGAGTTGCTGTTGCAGATCAACCAGCAGGAACGCATTACATGGAAAGGAAAATTCAGGGCACCGTTACAAGACCAGGTGGTGTTGCCCCGTGCAGTGAACAACCATCTGAACATTTGGGTGGCAGTTGGCGGCACGCCTGAATCCGTAGTGCGTGCGGCCAGACTTGGATTGCCTGTGATGTTCGCTATCATTGGTAGTAACCCGGCTCAGTTCAAGCCGTTGTTCCAGTACTATAAAGAGTTGTATGAACATGAAGGCCACGACTTGAAGAACTTCCAGGTGGGTGTGCATATGCACAGCTTCTTTGGTGAGCACAGTCAACAAACTGCGGATGCTTACTACCCGGTCTATTCAGCGCAGATGACTCGTGTGGGAGTTAGCCGCGGGTGGGCTCCTTTTACACGCAGCCAGTATGAGCAAGGCCGAGGCAAGGATGGAGCTTATTTGTTTGGCGATATTAACGAAGCGGTAGACAAAATTTTGCACATGCATGAACTATTTGGACTCAGTCGCTTCTCCGCCCACATGGATGTAGGCGGCCCTTCGCACAGCATGCTTATGAAGTCGATCGAGATTTTCGGGACGAAGATTGCACCAAAGGTGAGAGAAGCGTTGGGGAGGAAATAATTGCCACTATTCACTCACACAGTAAATTTTACCACCCCGTCACTTCGCTACGCTTGTTACGCCTCCGAATTTTACCACCCCGTCACCTCGCTACGCTTGTGACGCCCCTCCTAATACAGGAGAGGAGTTTGATGGTTTACTTTATACTACTCCCCTCCTTTACAAGGAGGGGCAGACTTTGGCTTTAGACAAAGTCGGGGTGGTGCTACTATATAAATTTTATTGTGTATCGAGATATGCAATAATGAGAAGCCCCGTGTTTTAGTGACTTCGCTGCGCTTGTGACACCCCTCCTAATACAGGAGGGGAGTTTTGATTGTTTACTCCTTACTACTCCCCTCCTTTACAAGGAGGGGTGCCCCAACTTATTAGTAGTGATCGAGCGAAGCGAGCGTCAAGAAAGTGCCGGGGCGGGGTGGTGCTACAAGGAGGCAATCTTCCCGCGCCATACTGTGGACAAAATGTTGTACTCGAGAACCCGATTGCTGTACCTTTGCCGTTGCAACATGAAAACACTGCTGATTACCCCGGAAGGTTTAGAAAAGTTAAAAGCAGAGTTGGATCACCTGTGGCGGGTGGAGCGACCCGACACCACACAAAAAGTATCTTGGGCGGCCAGCCTGGGCGATCGTTCTGAAAACGCAGATTATCATTACAATAAAAAGCGCCTGCGCGAAATTGACAGACGCATTCTTTATTTGCGCAAATGCATCAATGACTTGAAAGTGGTGCATTATTCACCCTATCAGGAAGGTAAGGTGATGTTTGGGGCCTGGGTGGAAATTGAGAATGATAAAGGTTTTAAGAATCGTTTCCGCATTGTGGGTGGTGAAGAACTTATTGGTGCGAAAGATTACATCTCGATGGACTCGCCCATGGCGCAGGCGCTACTGAAAAAAGAAGTGGGTGATGAAGCTATTGTGAAAACCGCTACGGCACAGTTTGTTTGGCGGATCACCAAAATTGAGTATCAGAAATAAGTTTCATGCAGCTATTTCGAACCTGGAGCAAAACTTTGTGACCTGACCTTGCGGGAAGTTGCTGGTTATTGCTGTGGCCGTATTCCAAAAACAAGAAGGTAGCCGATCATCCAGAATTCACCGATGGTTGTCGGTATTGTTAACATATCAATCCATGATAGCTGTAAGCCGGCATAATTTAAAAAGGCACTGGCAATATAGCCGGCACCACCGAGTATCAAAGTGCGACCCAACCATACTGGCATCCGTTGCGAACGTACTACTATATATCCCATCGGAATCAGCCATAGACCAAAGAAAAGGCTGCCCACGCCCCAGGCATTTTTAATTATCTGATCGAAAATCTGGATGATGATTAGTTTGTCACTCACTGGTAACGTTCCATTTGCCACATTGATAGCCCCACCCATGGCTATCGCGCTAATCATAATCACGCCAGCATTCATCGTGCCCCACGCGGCTATTGCCCATGACGCCACATGATTGATGTCTTTAAACAGTTTAAAGAAATAAACCGCAGCAATGGCTTGCGATATCACGAT
>JANNQJ010000092.1:0-2886 GCA_031400675.1 Cyclobacteriaceae bacterium | reverse complement strand
CAAAAAGTTTGATGCTGATACACACTATTGGAGAGGCTTGGCTGCATTTAAGCTTAATGATTTCATTTCCGCCTCCGAAGATTTAAAGCAAAGCTTAGCCCTTAATCATCCGAATACGGGTAACATTCATTGGTTTTTGGGAAAGAGTTACTATCAGCTCAATCAACTAAACGATGCGGTGGTTGAATATGGAAACGCGATACGAATTCTAGGCTCAGACAAAATTAAAGAAGCACAAATTCTCACAGAGCGGGCACAGGTATATGTAAAGTTGGATAATATTCCTGCCGCTCAGCAGGATTTGCAAATTGCTTCTGCCATCGATCCTACCAATAAGAAGATTAAGGATGATCTGAACAACCTTGTCCTGGCAAAATCAAGAAGTACAAGTGTTCCTCCAATCGAGTTAGCAAAGGGAACTGAAAAGAAGGAAATCAAACCAGCGCCACCGGTCACCAAAAAGCAGGAGGAGACTCCTCAAATTGTACAAAAGCAAGAAGAAAAGAAACCCGCGGTAGTTGAGCAAAAGCAAGACCCGTCTGCAGTACAGACTGAAACAAAGAAAGAGACTGTTGCGAAGAATGAAACAATAAAAGCTACTCCACAAACTCAAGCTGCAACTGTTCCACCTGCAGTTGTTGCCGTGCCAGTTCAAACTGCCCCTGCTGAGCCCACCTTAGCGGATTTGTATAAAGACGAAAAACGATTTGCGCTTATTATTGGCAACTCAGCTTATCCCAAGCAAATTGGTGTCCTTAAAAACCCAGTGAATGACGCTACCGATTTTGCCGTTGCCATTAAGAAGTTGGGCTTTGAAGTAACGCTTATTACGGATGCCAGCTACGGAAAAATCCGTGCAGAGATGATGAAGTTCAGGGACAAGCTGAATGAGGGCGAACGCGATAAAACCGTGGGATTATTTTATTATGCCGGCCATGGACTACAGCATGATAACGAAAATTATATTGTGCCGGTCGATGCCGAACTTGCATTTGAAGATGATATAAACCGCTATTGCTTCCCCATTCAAAAGATGGTACTGACACAAATGGAAAACTCGAATTCACGAATGAATATTGTTATCCTGGATGCGTGCCGTAACAATCCTTTTCCTGCTTTACATCGCGGCATTGGTGAGGCCCAGGGGTTGGGTGAACTCAAGAAAGCAAAAGGAGCCTTTATTGCCTATGCAACTTCCCCCGGCTCTGTCGCTTCCGATGGAACCGGCAGGAACGGATTGTATACGCAGGAATTAATTAAAGCCATGAACAAGCCTAATCGGACAATTGAACAAGTATTTAAAGATGTTCGGGGCAGCGTGCTCAGGCAATCTGGCGACAAGCAAAACCCTTGGGAAAATTCAAATATTACGGGTGACTTTTATTTTAAGCTGGATCAGTAAAACCTAAACTCTTTATGAGAACTATTTTGTAACTGCACTTTCTGTGTTGCGTTCTTCATAACGTAGTGCTTACCCTCTCATCTTTACTTTCTTAACTCCCTGCTTTTCGGGTCGAAACCAGATTCGGCCAACATGCCATTTCTTTTTATACACATGGTTTTTGTACCAGCTGTGATGATACCTGGGTTTTACAACTGTAGAAGTGCCTGCGGTACTTTTATTACACGAGGGAAGTATTAACAATGCAAGACAGACAACAAGAAGTATGTTCTTCATAGAATTAAAAGAGTCTTAAAAGTAGTATTTTTAAAGACACGATGTTCTATGTCCAAGCGGCTCCAAGCTATGAAAACGTTCGATACACTCTCTGAAGCCATGCAATCCTTAAAGGATCGAGGATATGACAATGATTTTAATCTTCATCCTGAGTGGATAGAATGTCCTCCACTAAAATTGCAATTAGCCCCTGAGCAGTTTCATGTCGATGAAGTTCATCGTTTTGAAGGCATGACAAGTCCGGATGATAGCGCTATCCTTTTTGCGGTAAGTTCCTCCAACGGTGTGAGAGGATTATTGGTAGATGCATATGGTGTGTATGCCGATTCGCTTAGCCCAGTCATGATTAAAAAACTTACGATTGACGGTCGCACGAATACTTAGGCAAATAATTCCTGCAAATTTTGGAGAAAACCCTCATAGCGCTATCTTTGCGCTCCGTTTTACTAAGGAATCTGGTCTGGTAGTTCAGCTGGTTAGAATGCCTGCCTGTCACGCAGGAGGTCGCGGGTTCGAGTCCCGTCCAGACCGCTTAAAGCCCTGTAAATCAATGATTTATGGGGCTTTTGCTTTTGGTATTATTTGAATAATTCATTCCGAAATTGCACAATCCTTATAACTTTGTGGCTTCCTGCAATTAGGCAGGCACTTAAGAAAAGAAACGAACTATGTTGTTGGAATTTGAAAAGCCTATCGCTGAGTTAGAATCGAAACTAGAAGATATGAAGCACCTGGCTGGCGATAGTGATGATCAAGTGAATGATGCGATCAAGGCACTCGAGAAGAAAATCACGGAGCTAAAAAAGGAAACATTCGAAAACTTAACAGGGTGGCAGCGGGTTCAAATTTCACGTCATCCAGACCGGCCCTATACGCTCGATTACATCTACGAAATTACATCTGACTTTATCGAACTGCATGGCGATCGTACTGTAGCAGATGATAAAGCCATGGTAGGTGGCTTTGGTACGATTGAGGGGCAAACCTACATGCTGATCGGTCAACAAAAGGGACGCAATACGAAGCAAAGACAGATTCGAAATTTTGCGAAACCGATTCATGATCTGCCTCCTAACGGGAGAAAAAGTCGTCCAAGTCGATCTCATCGCTGTCGCGCTGAACTTCTGGTTCTTCGCGCAGTGGTCGCCAATCAATGCCGCGCTCGTCAAGCATGTCGGCAAAATGCTCTGCGGCAATCTCACGGAACA
>JANNQJ010000091.1:0-7732 GCA_031400675.1 Cyclobacteriaceae bacterium | reverse complement strand
CGAATGAGCTTTGGGATAATATTGAAAAGATGAGGGGGAAGTAGTTATCTTCTATTTTTTAAAATTTTATTCAATGAAACCCCGCAAGACAGCATTTAGCTCCAGTAGGAATACAATACACCTGATTTTACTCCATACATTTTTCATTTTCACAAGTACTGGATATGCTCAGTTCGCTCCATTGTTTAAATCAGAACAAATATCGATAGATGAGGGCCTTTCGCAGGTATCTGTCACATGCATATTGAAGGATTCTAACGGTTCGAGTATGTATGTTGAACTCCGAATAACTCGAATGATTAAAATGTCATTTGGCCAACCTTGTTTTGCAACACCGCTGTAAGGGTCGCTGCCAGCAGCAATTTCATTTTGGGCTCAACATCGCGAGACAGCCAAATGATGTTTTTATTTGCTCCCCACGCACCACCACCATAAAACTGAAGTGCCGCCAGCCCCTGGCCGTCTTCCCGGAGTTCATAACCGTAACCAGGTATTTTTCTTTTATCATTTCCATCTTCATTAGAGGTAATTGGAACGAGTTGAATTTTGCGTAACCCATTTGTCAATAAAGCAATCGATTTGTATTGCTCATCCACCTTACTGCCTTTAAAGGTTGTCATGATTAACGACCAGATATCGGTTGTGTCGCTATTAATCGTCATAACCGCAGAAAAACTATTTGCTTCCAGCAATAACTCAGCTTCCTCATCAATTCTAAATTGAAAATTGTCGGTAGTGTAGGAAAATAAAACCCATTCACGAAGCGCTTCTGTCTCAATGGTGTTGACCACATTTACATGGGCCACATCATCCGTTGGACCATTTAATTCAAAGAAAAATTTTTGCTTGGAGGAACTTTCTGTTTTCCTGTTAAACATTTTTCCCTTTTGAGTTGCAACATTCCAACCCATTTTGCTTTCACTCACACTATAATTACCAAATTTAAATTTATATACACCCATACTGATTACTCCCATTTTTACAGGAAGGATATCGGCACGATCCTTTAAACTGTTACTGATCTCAATTGTTCTTTCCTGCGCGGTGGTCGTCAACGTTAACGTCATTACAGCTAATAGGGTGAATAATTTGTTCGCGCTCATTCTTCTGTTTTAGGAAATTACTGAAAATCATTTAAAAAAACACATTAACGGTCAAGTTTGTCTGACTGCCCTTCCGCCTTCACCCGTAAGGTGGCGGACGAGGAGGCTATGACAAGCTTCAATTCATTGGGTAAAACATTTCGCAGCCATACATATTTCTTATGAAATGTATTCGGGCTAGCCTGTACAGCACCCAGGGATTTTCCGTTAAGAAAAAATTCATACCCGATAATTATTTTCATGGTAGCCGATTTACCATCCGACCATAATGTTACCGGCCTGATCTCAATTTGTCGTACGCTATCAGTCAGTAATCCGCTAAATTTAAAATTTCCCTGAACGTGCACCCATGTTAGAGGTTGGAACCATGTTCCAGTTGGCATGAGCACCGCGCAGCATTATCGGAAAATAAATGCATTGATTGGTCACACTCCAATGACTTTATTCGCGATATGCTTTTGCAAAGAGCAGCGGAACTAATCAATAAGAGGTTGGTAATGTAGCGGAGGTGCTTATCAGGTCGGGTTTAACAACCTTTCGAATTTCGCAAAATGCTTTAAACAAAAGTTCAAGGAAACGCCCTCTGACTACCAGAAGAAAGCAAAGGTTTGACAGTAACTCATTCTTATTTAATCAAATTCTTGGTTAATTTGAGGCGAAAAAATTACCAGATTTGCTCTCGAAAATTCTATCAGAAAAACTCCAAAAAAGAAAGGAAGAAAATTCCTTTCGAAGACTTACTCAAAGCCCAACTCTAATCGACTTCACGTCAAACGATTATTTAGGACTAGCACGGTCAGAAGAACTATTTGACTTAATAAAAAAGAAAACTGAAAACTTACCACACAGAAATGGAGCCACTGGCTCTCGACTGTTATCTGGTAACAATTCATACACAGAAGAAGTTGAACAAAGGCTGGCCACAATTTTTAAATCTGAAGCGGCTTTAATTTTTAATTCAGGATACGCAACCAATCAGGCAGTACTCTCCTCTATTCCACAAAAAGAAGATACAATTTTATACGATGAGCTGGCCCATGCCTGTATTCGGGATGGTGCACGACTTAGTCTTGCCAGTCGGTTCCCCTTCTTACATAACGATTTGGAGGACCTCGAGAATAGACTTAAAAAAGCTGCAGGAAATATTTTTATTGCAGTTGAGTCCATTTACTCTATGGACGGAGATCAATGTCCACTGGAAGAATTGGTAAAGCTGTCGGAGAAATATGATGCGACCATTATTTTAGATGAGGCCCATAGCACGGGTGTCTTGGGTAAGAATGGGGCAGGATTGGCCGTGTCGTTAGGGCTAGAACATAAAATACCGATCCGGATTTATACGTTTGGAAAAGCTATGGGTGTACATGGTGCGTGTGTGGCAGGATCGAAGAATCTTATTGATTACCTGATCAATTTTGCGAGGCCTTTCATCTTCACTACAGCGCTGTCACCCCACAGTGTTGCTTCTATTGATTGTTCCTTTGAATATCTAAACAATCATCTGAAGCTCCAACAAGAGTTGAGTGATCGCATCAAGCTCTTCAATTCGGAATCTGATAAATTAAAACTCCAAAAGCTTCCAAGTAAAACTCAAATTCAGGGTGTAGTAATTCCAGGAAATGATAGAATCAAAAGGGTCGCGGAACAACTACGCATGAGTGGGTTTGATGTTCGACCTATCTTGGGGCCTACAGTCGCAAAAGGTTCCGAACGATTAAGAATTTGTTTACACACATTTAATTCGCAGGAAAAAATTACACAACTCGTCCAGCTGCTTTCTGAACTTTAGTTTTAATTTCACGCATGAACTATTTTGTTACGGGTATTGATACCGATAGTGGAAAAACACTGATATCGGCCATCCTATGTGAAGCTCTTGGCTATGATTATTGGAAGCCGATTCAAGCCGGGCTGCCAAAAGATTCAGAAATAGTAAAGCAGCTTGCACGAAATACCGTCATTCACCCGGAAGCATATTTACTAAAAACACCTGCATCCCCTCACGCGGCAGCAAAAATTGATGGTTTTAAGATTGAATCCGAAAAAATTGTATTACCAACATCGCAAAAGAGTTTGATTATTGAAGGGGCAGGAGGCTGTCTTGTTCCATTAAATGAATCAGATTTTGTGATTGATCTTGTACCAAAGTTTAATGCCGAAATAATTCTCGTTGCTGATCTCTACTTAGGAAGTATTAACCATACGCTCCTCACTGTTCATTTACTTCAGGCTCGAAAATATGTTGTCAAGGGGATAATTTTTAATGGACAGTCAAATCCAGAAAGTGAGCAGATCATTCTTCACCATTCCAAATACCCTTGTCTGTTACGAGTCGCGAAAGAGCCAAGTATAACACCCGAGACAATTAAAAAATACGCTTTACAAATAAAGAAAACCTGGAATGAGTGAACTATCAGAAAAGGATAAGGCTAACATTTGGCATCCGTTTACACCATTAACTGGTGCTCTTGAGCCATTGCTCATTACTCATGCTGAAGGAGTTTATCTGTACACAGCAGACGGCAGAAAAATAATCGATGCCATTTCATCTTGGTGGGTAAACCTGCATGGGCACGCACATCCAAAAATTGCAAAGGCAGTATCAGACCAAGCCGCTAAACTGGAACAAGTTATTTTTGCCGGGTTTACACACGAACCAGCTATTAAACTATCAGAAAATCTTTTAAGCATTCTTCCGCCCAGCTTTTCTAAAATATTTTTTTCCGATAATGGCAGCACAGCCGTTGAGGTGGCACTAAAAATGGCAATGCAGTACTGGTTTAACAAGGGTGTTAATCGAAAGAAGATTATTGTCATAGAAGGGGCATACCATGGCGATACGTTTGGTTCTATGTCAGTGGGGGATCGCAGTATTTTTACAACTCCATTTTCGTCCTATTTGTTTGATGTAGAGTTCCTCGATTTTCCAATAAAGGGAAAAGAAGAGTCAGTTTTAAACCAATTTAAAAGTGTTGTTGATTCAAATGAGGTTGGTATTTTCATTTACGAACCACTTATTCAGGCAGCAGGAGGAATGCGAACTTATTCATCAGAATTATTAGGTAATATGATTGAGTATGCTCAAAAAAATGAAGTGATCTGCATTGCCGATGAAGTATTTACTGGCTTCGGTCGAACTGGGAAATTATTTGCAAGCGATTACCTAACATGCAAACCCGATTTAATTGCACTCTCGAAAGGACTCACAGGCGGAACTCTTCCATTAGGTGTAACAGCTGTTTCCATAAAAATTTGTGCCGCATTTCAAAGTGATGACTTTTCAAAAACTTTTTTCCACGGACATTCCTTTACAGCAAACGCAATTTCATGTGCGGCTGCGAATGCAAGCTTTGAGCTACTGATGGAAAAACTCTGTCAGCAAAGCATTCAGTCAATAACAAGTAAACACCAGGAATTTGCGGCTGAAATACGGAGCAACCCATCACTTAAAGAAGTTCGAACTCTAGGAACAATTTTAGCAATTGAGTTAAATACCGAAGAGGAAAGCTCTTATAGCAATGAATTAAGAAAGAAAATATACAGTCATTTTATTGAAAGAGATATCCTATTAAGACCACTGGGTAATACGTTTTACATCGTGGCACCCTATTGCATTACCGCTGTGGAACTAACTCAAATTTATAGTACCATCCGGGAATTCCTGAATCATCAACCCGCTATTGGATGACCAACGTATTACGATCAACAACGAAAGTTTTTGGAAAATCAGCCGTGTTTGGTCTCAGTTCAATGGATCGCCCTTCAATTGGAGTCGGTGTCAGTAAATTTCCTTTACCATCGTAAATAAAGGAGATATCTTGTTCTAAATCAGTTATTGAAATATATACTTTCCCTGCTCCAAAATCATAATATTGAACAGACACCGGATTTATACCAATGAAATTATTTGAGAATAGCGCAACACCATCTTCACTCAGAATAGTAAGCTGTTTGGCATCCTGTCTTTTGATTAGGTAAGATTTTCCATGTTGCTCAACAATCAAAGCAAACTTAGTCTCAAACGATGGTTTTATTAATGTCTCTCGGCTCAATAATTTTCCTTCGAGATTAAATTTTACACGGAAGCCATCTTTTGAAATACAAACAAAATTTGTGGTGGCGACAGAGTTACCCATTTCAACAAAGTACTCACCCACTGGCCTTGCATCAAGATTCAACGGAAACCCCTTAATATTCTCACCTCTCCTATTCATTAAATGAGCCCATCCATCTTTGCGAACAGCCACGATGTAATCCTTACCTCGTATCCGATGGTGTTTCGCTTTGGTAAACAATCCATTTTCAACATTTTGTGGCCTCCAACCCTCCAGGTTCTGCCCATCCTTATCATACATCCATACCTTTCCCGATTTATCAGCTAACAAGAATCTGTACTTCTTACTGTTATCATAGTCAACAACACTTACATATTCTATGTCCTTAGCTTTAATTCCAATAGGGAAGGGGGAAACATCGTTTCCGAGCCGATCAATAACATGAAGCTTTTTTGAAGTAGCAAAGAAAAACTGAAGTTTTCCATTTTTATAAAAATCAACCTGTTTTATCTCACCAATAATTGGCCCATCCAAAACGACTTGCCATAACAACTTGCCATCACTTGAGAAGTGATACAAACTATTCAGTGAATCTTGCACTAATACCTCATCCTTTTTATCAACATGACTTTTTACAACGAATGGATGACTGATGATTGAAGAACTCAGACTTGCAACCAGACGCTCAGGCTTTTTAGTTTGTTGATCACTAGTAAGCATAAACTCATCCGAATAGGTAAAAGTAACATTGGTGTAGAAACTCTCATTCAAATGGCTAAATTGAATAGCGCCTAAATCAAGGGATCTAAGTGCGGACTGGTTCTCTACGATAAATTTCTTCCAACGTGGATTAAGTTTGTTAGAAATAATATTCCAAATAAGGGGTGTGTTTATGTAAACGCTTACATTGGATTCTAGCAGAGTTGATTCAAGAAATTTATTAAAGGAAACTGATTTACCCCATACATTTTCCTGATCAATGTCATCAACAAAATACTTAATTTCCTCAAGCTGCTCAGATAAGATAATTGCGTTACCAATCCGCGTATAATAAGTCTGCTCGAATCCGGAAGCAAGCGGGCTAAATAGCTTACCTGGAAGGTTACTCATTTCAATCTCACGGATTTCATACGTTGAGTATTTCTCATAAAAAATTGTATCCTCTTTCTCAACTGCTTGAGAGAGTTGATCGAATACGCGAAGCCATTCTTCAGGTTTTTCAGTGTTAAAGAGTATAATTTTAGAAATCGAACCATTCTTTGATTCTTGGTAGCAAAGGCTCATCTCTTTTCCGAACGATGCGAAAAGGTTTTCAAAATTGATTTTTACTAAACCGACAAGTGTATCCTGTATACTTTTGTTTTTGGATAACGTCAAATTTTTATAAAGCGCAGAGCCATCACTAACTCCATAGTGAGTAGCAAAAACCGTTCGATTAGAAATATATTGCTTTAGACCAAATTGTACTGGCGACTGATTCCCAAAATATGAAAGCACGGATTTATCGTCACCTACAGGAGCAATAGTAAATCCATTCAATGTCAATGAATGTCTATCTTGCTTGACATCCAATAAACTAGCTTTTCCAATATCAGGTATCAAATGTTTTTTTTCAGAGAAGATACTTAGCCAATTCATGAAGTTTTTAAAATGGATATAGAAATTTCCCGCATCCCCCTTTATTCTTGGCAAAGTGTAGACCTCAGCAACCTCGGTGGAGAATGTTGATTTCTCATCCGATGTAGAAGTTCTGACTACGTCTTCAACTAAAAAAGGAGTAAAACTTCCCGCCCAAATTCCATCAAGTTGCACGCAGGAAAATGTTCTTTCCCTAAAAGTAAATTCTTGAATTTTTGAATCATTAAGCACCCTCTCAGAAAACTTTATCCCCTTTCTTACTTTCCAAGAGTTGATTGCAATTTCAAATTGCCTGCTTTGATTTTGTGGAAAATAATAGATCACATCAAAATCATCTTTACTGATGACATGCAATGAAACTACATTTCCTTTTTTGGGTGTAGACAAAATTTCCAATGTCTTTTTAACTGAGTCAGGGAAATCAAGAAGGATATCTCCAAGGGTTTTTATGATTACAGATTCTTCAACCTCGGTATTACACTCGTTGCAATCATCCACTTCATAGACTAATACAGTTTGTCTGGGGATTAAATTCCAGACGGTCGTGTCATTCTTTTTAAAGAAATAGTGGTAGAGAGTTATACCTCCCGTCACAAGCAGAAAAAATCCTAAGGTCAGAAGTAATGGAGTTCTTTTCACCAACGTAAAGATAGATTTTAGGATGAATAGTTGGGGGTTATCTAAATAGCAGAAATCCTTACCCTAACAGATACCATAGTCGAGTAGCCTCAGGAGCCCATAAAAAAAGCCTCATATTTCTATGAGGCTTTTATTGTAATAAAAGAAAGGCAACGACTTACTCTCCCGCATGTTATTGCAGTACCATCAGCGCTGGCGGGCTTAACTTCTCTGTTCGGAATGGGAAGAGGTGAACCCCACCGCTATAGTCACCTTAAAATCGTATAGTCGTCCGTGGTCTGTGGACCATGGACTGTG
>JANNQJ010000090.1:0-1786 GCA_031400675.1 Cyclobacteriaceae bacterium | reverse complement strand
CTATGTTGGGACGGGATAAGCGCTGAAAGCATCTAAGCGCGAACCCCACCTCGAGATGAGACTTCCATACAGGGACGTCAGAGACTATGACGTTGATAGGCTGCAGGTGTAAAGTCAGTAATGACAAAGCTGAGCAGTACTAATTGCCCGAACGCTTCAATAAACAATACACCTATGTGTTCGTATTTGTCTACTTTTCTTCTGTTATGTCTTCGATATTATGGCCTAATAAGCCAATGATTTTAAGGTGACTATAGCGGTGGGGACCACCTCTTCCCATTCCGAACAGAGAAGTTAAGCCCACCAGCGCTGATGGTACTGCAATAACATGCGGGAGAGTAAGTCGTTGCCTTTCTTTTATTATCTAGCCCTACACCAAAAAGTGTAGGGCTTTTTTTATGGGCTGGGCTACTCGACTATGGTATCTCTTATAGTGAGTGTGTTTCCTGACAAGGTGGTTTCATATTGCTGCAACGGTCTCCATGCAGATCCACCAGTAGGTTTGCCTTCGAAGTTGAATGATGACCCACAACATGCATCCTGCATAAATAATGTTGAAGCGTGTACATCAACAGTAGCACAGGCATCATTAGGCTGAAATGAACAATTGCGCTCAAAGGCCAAGTAGGTTGTAGAATTTTTTCGATAGAGAATAATTCCTCTTACGCCTCCGTCATTTATCAAAAGAAAACCACCATCGCTAGCAAGTGCGGGATGGTTCGTTAAAGTAATATTGATATCAGGGAAAGGTTGAAAGGGGATTGGATCATCAACACGATCGGTGCTACATGAAAATAGAAACAGAAGGATAAAAAGCCCCTTCTTAAAAAGGTCATTTGGTATAATCATAAAATCCCCTCCCACTTTTTTTTCCGTGATGACCAGCCTCTACCTTTTGTTGTTGTATTTTGCTGGGGCGGAATTTGTCATCCTGATAGAAAGCATTATACATGGAAGTTGTAACTGACAAATTCGTATCTACACCAATTAGATCCATCAATTCAAACGCTCCCATTTTAAACCCACAGGATTTTAGTAAAACATCTATTGTATTAATATCTGCCACATTTTCTTCCAATACTTTCAATGCCTCAACATAATAATGGCGAGCCACCCGGTTAACGATAAAACCCGGTGAATCTTTTACGGGTACTGCAACTTTGTTTAGCTTTTCTGAAAAGTCTTTCAATTTCTCGACTATACCAGAAGAAGTAGCCACCCCGCTAATTATTTCTACAAGTTTCATCATGTAGGCTGGGTTAAAGAAATGCAGGCCCGCAAAGCGTTCTGGATTTTTTAAGGAGGAAGCAATTTTTGTGACCGGTATTGATGAAGTATTTGTTGTGAGAATACAATCTGACGAATTGTTCTTTTCCAATGCTTTGAAAATTTCTCTCTTTATTTCCAGACTTTCAATCGCAGCTTCAATGATCAAATCAGCTTTTACCTGCTCAAGGCGTTCACAGGATTTTATCTTACTGAGAGCCTCCTGCTTTTGAGCGAGAGAGAGTTTATTTTTATCAACACTTGTTTGAAGGGAGATTCCAATATTTGAGATTCCTTTCAGTAGCAACTCTTGATCGACATCATACAAAAGAATACTAAAGCCGGAGGTCGCACATATTTGGGCTATTCCTTGTCCCATCGTTCCTGCTCCAATTATTCCTACTGTTTGAATTTTATCCAATGCCATTAAAAGTTAAATAACGGTTTGAAATTGTTTTAAAAACCGAATATCATTTTCAGAATACAAACGCAAATCATTTACCTGATAACGGAGCATGGT
>JANNQJ010000089.1:0-2505 GCA_031400675.1 Cyclobacteriaceae bacterium | reverse complement strand
CCCACCGATCCCATAATATCGATCAGGCCAGCCTTGTTTACCTCACGATTTACCACCTTTGAAGCAAGGGCTATGTCGCGCAACAATTGCGAAAGTTCACCACTGGCATAGGCAAATTGCTCCTGGTTGCTTTTTATAAACCGATCGAGGGCACTGCCAATCGGTTCTGCTATGCGGGATCCTTCCATGCTTTGAGGCTTAATTTTTTAACCTGATCTTTAGGATTGTGTTCGGGGGTAAAGTTACTTCGCAAACGATTTAGTTCAACGCAAATGAAGGTTTTTAAATTTGGGGGAGCATCTCTTAAAAGTGCGGATGCCATTCGCAACATGGCTAATATTGTAAAATTACATAGTGACACCCCCTTGATAGTTGTCGTATCGGCCATGGGCAAAACTACAAATGCGCTTGAACGTGTACTGAATGCGTTTACGAAGGGTAACGATTACATGGCCGAATTGGAGGCCAGCAAAAAATATCACACACAAATTTGTAAGGAGCTTTTCGCCTCCGCTGAATCGGTCATCACAGAACTTGACAAGGTCTTTAATGACCTTATAAAAAATCTCCAGGCATCTACTGAATACGACCGGGTTTACGACCAGGTAGTTTCATTAGGTGAGGTAGTGTCCTCTATTTTAGTGGAGCGGTATTTGGCTTTCACCGGACTTCCCAGTATCTGGATTGATGCAAGAGATTACATTGTTACCGATGCTATTTTTCGCGAAGGCAAAGTACAATGGAGAAAAACAGAGGAACGGATTTTACCTTTGAAGACAACGCTTCAAAAAAATATCATTGTTACGCAGGGTTTTATTGGCGCCACCGAAGATGGAATTACCACAACCCTGGGACGTGAAGGATCAGATTTTACGGCTGCCATTTTTGCCTCTTGTTTACAAGCAGAATCGGTGACCATCTGGAAAGATGTACCGGGCGTCATGAGCGCAGATCCAAAACGCCTGCCTTCGGCTATTGTATTTACAGAATTACCTTTTAAAGAAGCGGCTGAGATGACTTACTATGGTGCATCTGTTATACATCCTAAAACAATTCAGCCGTTGGCGTTGAAACAAATTCCGCTATACGTCAAAAGTTTTGACGACCCTTCATTACCAGGAACTAAAATTCATGAATGCCATGTCGACAATTTACCTCCACTGATTGTATTTAAAGATAACCAATGTCTCGTTTCCTGTAAAGTCACAGACTATACATTTTTAGATGAACAACAGCTCAGCACCATCTTTCACGCGCTTTCGGAACTTGATATTAAAATTAATGTCATGCAGAACTCAGCCATCTCGTTTTCCTTTTGCATTGACTTTCGGGAGAATAAGCTGATGGCCTTAGTTAATAAACTGCAGAAATACTTTGAGGTGTACTACAATACGGGTTTGACTTTAATAACTGTAAAAAACTATAACGAAGAAACATTTAACACATACCGCAAAAAACCGGGTGTGATGATTGAACAATCATCACGATCAACCCTGCAGGTACTGGTCAAACTTTAAGATGCTCGCTTTCCAAAAAGCGGATAAAGGAGTTGATTGATCGATCCAGAATTTCAAATACTTCCTGGAAATTTTGTTCGTCACCATAGTAGGGATCTGGCACGTCATCACGATCTCGGACTGAATCAAAACTTCTCATAAGAGCAACCTTATGGGCATATATTTCAGAACTTTCTAATCTTAAAATGTTTTGATAGTTGCTTTGATCCATCGCAACAATAAAATCATAATACACTAAGTCCTGTTGCGAAATTTGTCTTCCTCGGTGACTGATAACAATCCCGTTCTTTCGCGCGTTTGCTATTGTTCTTTTATCCGGTAAATCACCCACGTGATAGTTAGCTGTTCCGCACGAATCAGCATCCACCAAATGAATAAGTTTTTTTTCTGAAATCCTGGTTTTGAAAATAGCTTCTGCCAAAGGAGACCTGCAAATATTGCCCAAACATACGAATAGCACTTTCTTTCTTGCCATGAACGATATTCTACTTTAACTGGCCTTAAACAAACATTTTTGAAGGTCAAAGTAAACGAAAACAAGGTTACAGGGATATACTGAACTGTATATAAAAGCAGGCATAGCACAATTACGCCTATTGGTTTGAAAAGCCCTCCTTCACTTGCTCGAAGGGGGCTTTTCTTTTTGATCAGGATTAAAGGATTTTTGGATTATCAGGATTTGGTTTCACAAGATTATTAGATTTGTGAAAATCCCTTATCTATGGAATTCATTAAAATCACGGAGCAGTATCAACCGGGCATTGCCCTGATTCAACTCTATCGTCCCAAAGAATTAAATGCACTCAATCCGCAACTTATGCAAGAGGTGCGCGATGCATTGCAGCAGTTCGATAAAAATGAGAATGTAAAAGTGATCATCATCACTGGAAACGATCAGGCATTTGCTGCCGGTGCTGATATTAAACAGATGGCCGATAAATCGGCCATTGATATGCAAGTGATGGATCAATTCAGTACTTGGGATCAG
>JANNQJ010000088.1:0-6253 GCA_031400675.1 Cyclobacteriaceae bacterium | reverse complement strand
CTGATTCGATTCCTTTTGGAGAAGCATTCTTTTCATGCTGTGCGTGTTTCAACATATGCTCTAAAAGAAGGAGTATTGGCGAGTATATCCCCACCCAACCCTCCCCATATGGGGAGGGCAAGGGAGGGGCTATAGTCCACTCACTTGTTTATCCTTCGGATACTTTACTTCATATTTAAAAACTACTTTCTTAGTCTCGTTCGGCTGCAGGAACATGTTCCATATTAACTTGCCCGTATCTTTATTGTAACGTGCGCCACCCGTATCTGAAACTGTAACTTCAATCTGACTGTTCTGAGAAACGGGCACCTGATCTTCTACTGTGATTTTTACAGACTCACTCTTCGTATTTCGTACCGAGACTTCCCATGCGTAACTATCCCGCTGATTCCCGCCAATTGCTTTACGCGAAGTAAAGTCTTTTAGCTTTTCACGTTTCACAACGATTCTTTTATCGCGACCTAATGACACCGAAAGTGTGTCCTTAATATTATTCGGATCGATGTATGACTTACCCACAAACGTTCCTTCAAAAAATACATTCGCCTCGCCCGGCAACAAACTAAATTCTTCCCATCCGGTAGCTTTTGCCAGTAAGAAAGCATCCTGATCTAATTTAGGAGCAACTGAGTATTCGTAGTCTGCCTTCATTTCGTAATTCCGAACATCCACTAATGTTGGTTTTGTTGCGGACAGCACCGTATACGGTAACCCAATGTCAAACTCTGTGTTTAGTGTGGTTTGAACAGTGGTTACAAAATCAGAAGAAGTCTGTGCAGGGGCTTCTTCCATTGCAATTTCTGCATCCGCTACTTTTGCTGCTTCAGGAGTAGATGCCGAGCGATGAACAGCACCTGTGCTTGACAATTTTCTATACTTGTAATTATTAAAATCCAGATACCAAGTGAACAATTCAGGTTTCAATCCACCTAAACTTGGATTTGCTGTGGAGAGTTTAAGCTTCACATTGTTCCATTGCTCACCTGTATTTTGATACACATTCGCTTTGTAGTTTAGCTGCACTGGGTTTTTTGTATTGATCGCTCTGAGATCATAAACAGGATACCATCCCGCATTAGCAACCACATAGTTAACATCCAATTCTATAGCAGAAGCGGCCTCAGATGAAACACTCACGACTATCTCGCTGGTATTGCGGCTATACAGCTCATTTTGTTCGTTTATTTGATTACTAACACGGGTGATGCGTTCATTCAATTTTTTTATTTTTTCATCCGCCCTGATTTTAGTAACTCCAATTTCTGTTAAACGAATCCGGTAAAAATCGGCCATCCCTTTTAGTTCCGCTACGGTGAGGTTTTGTTGATTGCCTCCTATTTTTTGGTTACTCAGCAATAACTGCTCTTCCTTTCCCAGAATATCCTTTTGATTTTGCTCCAGATTAATTTGACGCTTATAGATTTCAAGAGAATCTCTTAAAATCCGAAGACTCTTTGGAACGTTAAACTCATCCAGGTAATTCTGACTGTGGCTGATACCCAGAATCACAAAATTTCCTTTACCTGCTACCTGGATACTTTGTTGATCAAGTTGCGAAGTAAGACCGTTTAAGACGATGTTAGTCTTGCCGGCTTCAATCCTGGTTTTTACTTCGCGTGTAATCTGAGCACGATTGAGAAATACCGTAATCCGACTGATCTTAGAATCAACAGGTTTATCAGTTTGGGCATACCCTACCACACTTGCCGAGATGAATAGCCACAAAAGAAGAGTCTTTTTCATACTTTATTATTGTTTTACCTGTAGATGCAAATACCGTACAGAATCCACAAGCGAAGGTAACTTTTTTGTCTTAAACTATGATTTGTGTGATTGCTTTGATTCTCATGATTCGTAACTACCATATAAATCATAGTTAAGACAGATTATCTTTGCAACCATGACTGATAAGACTTACCCCTTTAAAACCCTTTATGAGTTTGCACTTTCTGTTTTTAAAAAGATTGGATGCAAAGAAGAGGAAGCACGTCTGGCAACAGATGTTTTGCTGTCAGCCGATTTAAGAGGGATAGATTCGCATGGACTGGCCAGGCTCTCTGGATATATCCGCCTATGGGAAGCCAATCGGATAAACGCAAAACCGAATATTAAAATTATTCACGAGTCTCCCAGCACCGCAGTCGTTGATGGTGATGGCGGACTTGGATTAGTCGTGGCTCCAAAAGCCATGGACATTGCTATTACAAAAGCCAAGCAATGTGGAACGGGTTGGGTATCGGTTCAACATTCTAATCACTTTGGTATTGCGGGTTATCATGCGATGATGGCACTCGAACACGATATGATAGGAATTGCCATGACGAATGCGAGCCCTTTGGTAGCACCAACATACTCAGTTGAACGACTGTTGGGAACAAATCCAATTGCAGTTGCCATTCCTGCCGATAAACAACCTCCATTCGTTGCCGACATGGCAACTACAACTGCAGCTAATGGTAAGCTTGAAATTTTACAGCGCAAGAACAAAGAAGCACCACTTGGATGGATTCAGGATAAAGAAGGAAACCCTTCTTCCAATCCGCACGAGTTAAAAGATGGTGGTGCGCTTGTTCCGCTCGGTAGTGATTTTGAACATGGAAGCCACAAAGGGTATGGGCTAGGTTCAATTGTAGATATTTTTTCTGCTGTATTATCAGGAGCCAACTATGGTCCGTGGGTTCCTCCTTTTGTAAGTTTTCTTGCCCCTCCTGCTGATCCAGTAGGAAAAGGTATTGGACATTTCTTTGGAGCCATGCGTATAGATGCATTCCGGCCTGCGACTGAATTTAAATCGCACATGGATAATTGGATTACTCGCTTTCGTTCGGCAAAAGCTATTGAGGGTCAACCCAGGGTATTGATTCCAGGTGATCCAGAACGAGAAATGAATGAGATTAGAATTAAAGAAGGAATTCCGCTTAACCCAAAAGTGGTTGAAGATTTAAGAGAACTCGGTAAAAAGTTTGATTTAAAATTTTAGAAACCAAAACTAATCCCCGCACGAAGGATCAGTGGGCTATAATAGGGTGAATACACACCTGGCAAAGGCTCTTTGTATGAAAAATTGTATAAAGCTGTCAAAAAGAAAACTGCCTTATTGCCAACAGGTTGAAAAAAACCACCACCCGCTAAAAAGCTATTATAGGTTTGACGGATTGATTCTGTTCCGGTAGTTGGGAATTGATAATTTAAGTATTCAAATTCGGTCTGAAGGAAAATATTTTTAAAAATTGAATATCGCACAAAAGGTCCAACTCCATAATCGTTCAACTTAATGGCCGGAGTGTAGTACTTATACTTCGTGTACCGGTACGTCAAGCTGGTGCCAGCTACTAATTTTTCGGTGATCTTGTAGCCAACGAGCGGAGAAACAGAAATATAATCCACCTGACTACCAAACCCCAGACCAAAACCTCCACCAGTAACAATCCGCTCTTTAAGGGGAACACCTGCAAGACTATTCTCATTATCGTTCTTTCTCTTCTTATTTTGAGCTTCAGTGATAACTGAACAACAAATAAGAATAGAAATAATTAATAGTCGCATCATAAAGATTGATTTACTCTTCAACGACAATAAAGATATCCTCAGTCTCTTTTTTCATTAAATATTTTTCCCTGGCAAATTTCTCCAGTAATTCACGGGTACCCATTAACTCTTCCCTATCCTTCTCAACTTCCGCAATTTTTTCAAGGTAATATTCCTTCTCTCCTTCCAGGGAATGAAGCTTAGCCGTCAATTTATAACGAGAAAGAAAGTCGTTGGAGTCTAAAAACAACATCCATACTAAAAAAATCAGCCCCGTAACGATGTAGAAGTTGCGGAAGGCCTTCGGTAGTTTCTTCAACATACACTTTAAAAAATGATGACTAAGGTAGTAAAAAGTTATCAGTTAATTGTTATCCGTTAATGGCAGCCAAGCCCATCGGGCAATTTTGCTAACCATTAACGGATAACGGGTAACCATTAACTATAGCTTTTTGCCAGGGAAATATGCGGTTTCACCAAGTTCTTCTTCAATTCTGATTAATTGATTGTACTTGGCCATCCGGTCCGAGCGGGAAGCAGATCCTGTTTTAATTTGGCCAGTATTCAAAGCTACTGCCAAATCAGCTATCGTGCTGTCCTCAGTTTCCCCTGAACGGTGAGACATTACACTCTTATAAGAATTTCGCCTTGCGAGGTTTACCGCATCAATCGTTTCAGTAAGTGAACCGATTTGATTTACTTTTATAAGAATTGCATTTGCTACTCCATCATCAATTCCCTTTTGTAAACGCTTCACATTAGTAACAAATAAATCATCACCCACCAGTTGTACTTTCTTCCCTATTTTATCAGTAAGAGCTTTCCATCCTGTCCAATCATCTTCAGCCATGCCGTCTTCTAATGAAATAATAGGATACTTTTTAGCCCAGTTGGTCCAATAGTCAGCCATTTCTAACGGCTTCAATTTTTTGCCGTTTGATTTTTTGAAGTGATAAAGCTTTGCTTTTGAATCATAGAATTCAGAAGCTGCAGGGTCAAGTGCAATGAACACATCAGAGCCTGGCTTGTAACCAGCCTTCTCAATTGCTTTCAACACGATCTCAATTGCTTCTTCATTCGATTTTATGTTTGGAGCAAAACCACCCTCATCACCTACGTTAGTAGAAAGACCTTTATCATGAAGCACTTTTTTCAATGTATGAAAGATCTCTGCACCCATCTGTAAAGCTTCAGAGAAAGTATCGGCTCCAACAGGCATGACCATAAATTCCTGAAAGTCGATGGAGTTATCAGCATGGCTACCACCATTTAGAATATTCATCATCGGCACAGGCAATGTGTTGGCGCTTACTCCGCCAATGTAGCGGTACAAAGGAAGCCCGGCATCCATAGCACCCGCTTTTGCTATAGCTAATGATGCACCCAAGATTGCATTCGCTCCAAGTTTTGCTTTATTAGGAGTTCCGTCCAACTCGATCATTATTTTATCAAGCAGATTCTGCTCATATACAGAAAATCCAACAACCTCTGTCGCAATCTTTGTGTTTACATTCTCCACTGCTTTCAGCACACCTTTACCTAAGTACTTCTTCTTATCTCCATCGCGAAGTTCAACTGCTTCATGTGAACCGGTTGAGGCTCCAGAAGGAACGGCTGCACGGCCATAGGCTCCGCTTGAGGTTACAACATCTACTTCAATGGTTGGATTTCCACGGCTGTCAAGAATCTGACGGGCATGAATGCTTTCAATTAAACTCATATTGGTTATTGATTAATTAGTAACAGTTTCTAACTGGTCTTGTTTGATCATTTCTACAAACTCATCAAACAGGTATCGTGAATCATGTGGACCTGGAGATGCTTCGGGATGATATTGAACAGAGAATGCCTTCTTGTTTTTTACTCGTATGCCCATAATCGTACTATCATTTAGATGAACATGAGTCACCTCCACATCCTTACTCTTTTCAATATCTTTTTCACTCACTGCAAAGCCATGATTCTGAGAAGTCATTTCTCCTAATCCTGTTATCAGGTTTTTTACGGGGTGGTTCAATCCCCGGTGGCCGTGATGCATTTTATACGTAGAAATTCCACAAGCAAGCGCTAACAATTGATGGCCGAGGCAAATACCAAATGTGGGTTTATTCGATTCCAGAATTTCGCGCACTGTTTTGATAGCATATTCCATCACAGCAGGATCTCCAGGGCCGTTTGATATAAAATATCCGTGAGGATTAAACTTCTCCATTTCAACAAATGAAGTCTTGGCGGGGAATACTTTTACGTAACATCCACGTTCCGCAAGATTTGTAAGAATACTTTTCTTTATACCCACATCAAGCGCTGCTACACGAAACAATGCTTTCTCATTACCTGTAGTATAAGTCTCTTTCGTAGTGACAACAGATGAAAGCTCCAGCCCATCCATGGAGGGTACTTTCTTAATTTCCGCTTTCATCTGATCCGGTGTAAGCTCAGAAGAGATGAGCGCATTCATCGCACCTTTACTTCGAATATAGCGAACCAACATACGTGTGTCTAAATCGGCTATCCCAACAATACCATGCCTTTCTAGATACTGCTGTAAACTTTCTTTGGAAGTAGACCGGCTAAAATCACTGGAAAAGTCATTCACCACCAACCCACTGATTTTTGGTTTATCTGACTCCTGTTCGGCATTCACCGTTCCATAATTACCGATGTGGGCTGTGGTATTCACAATGATCTGGCCGTAATAGGATGGATCTGTATAGATCTCCTG
>JANNQJ010000087.1:0-9944 GCA_031400675.1 Cyclobacteriaceae bacterium | reverse complement strand
ATTTTAAAAATCGTTTGTGCAGATATCGCAGCCTACCAGCAACTCATGCTCGAAAAAGTTTCCAATATCGATGTAGTAGATAGCCTGCAGTCAATGGTTATCCTATCTACTTTTAAAGACAGCAAAGTGTTACCAGTACCTAATGCCTAAGTCCTAATGCCTAAGATATGGTAGCTGAAAAAACCTTAGTACTCGATGCCACACAGATCAAGCAAAAAATCCGAAGAATGGCATTTGAGATGTATGAACACAATTTCAAAGAAAAGAGTATTGTGGTGGCAGGAATTGATGGTCAGGGTTATGTGTTGGCAAAATTGTTAGCGAAAGAAGTTGAAGCCATTTCTCCAATAGAAGTCACACTCGTAAAAGTAAGCCTCGATAAATTGGCACCTCAGCAGGGTGAAGTGCTACTCGATTGTGATGTAAAAGAAGTAGAAAAGAAATGCATTGTATTGGTAGATGATGTACTCAACACAGGGCGCACGCTGGCTTACGGATTAAAACCCTTCCTCGATACAGAAGTAAAGAAAATTGAGACAGCGGTGTTAGTCAATCGCAGTCACAGCTCATTTCCTATTTATCCACAATACACAGGGTATGAACTTTCTACCACGATTAAGGAACATGTGGAAGTACATCTTGGAAAAGAATCAGTTGTGTATTTAAAGTAATTTCAAAAATGCAACTTCCCTTTCACCAACAAGCAACTCCTAAGACCTTTGAAAATGCTAGATTTTTAAAGAAGGTTATGACAGAAGCTGAAAAAATACTTTGGAGTCAGCTTCGGGGAAGAGATCTCCAAAATTTTAAACTCAGAAGACAGCACCCGATTGCTTCTTACATTGTTGACTTTTATTGTCATTCAAAGAATCTTGTAATCGAAATAGATGGAGATGTTCATCAAGTAGGAGATAATCCTCAATATGATAAGGCTCGTACAGAAGAATTAGAATCGCTTGGGATGAGAATCCGGTTCAAGAACGTTGATATACGGGATAACCTGTCAATTGTATTAAAAGAAATTTTAAATGCACTAACCTCACCCCCTGCCCCTCTCCTGTAAGGAGAGGGGTGGTTGCCTTCTCCTTTTAGGAGAAGGGTAGGGATGAGGTTTAAAATAAACCACTCTAGATTATGTCAGTCCATAAGCAGGAGATTAAAAAGATTACCACGCATCAGCTCCAGGAAATGAAAAACCGCGGAGAAAAAATTGCCATGCTCACCGCATATGACTTCAGTATGGCTAAAATTATTGATGGTGCAGGCATGGACATTATTCTTGTGGGTGATTCTGCTTCCAATGTAATGGCTGGAAATGAAACCACCCTGCCCATTACACTTGACCAAATGATTTATCACGCTTCCTCGGTAGTGAAGGCGGTTAAGCGAGCATTAGTAGTGGTGGATTTACCCTTTGGGTCTTACCAGGGAAGTTCAGGAGAAGCACTGCGATCTTCTATTAGGATCATGAAGGAGTCAGGTGCGCATGCAGTAAAACTGGAAGGCGGCAGCGAAGTAAAAGATTCGGTGGAAAGAATTTTGACAGCTGGCATTCCGGTGATGGGTCATTTGGGCCTTACTCCACAATCCATATATAAATTCGGAACCTATTCGGTGCGCGCAAAAGAGGAGGTGGAGGCAAACAAACTATTAGAAGATGCCAAACTGCTTGAGGCGTGTGGGTGTTTTGGTATTGTGCTTGAAAAAATTCCTGCAGAGCTGGCAAAGAAAGTTTCTCAATCCATTCAAATTCCCACAATTGGAATTGGTGCAGGACCGGATACAGACGGTCAGGTGTTAGTGATGCAGGACATGCTTGGGATCAATAAAGATTTTAAACCCCGATTTTTAAGACGCTATGCCGATCTCCATTCAGTCGCTACGGATGCTTTAGTTAAATACATCAGCGATGTGAAGGCAAAAGATTTTCCGAACAAAGAAGAGATGTATTAATTCAATAGGTTCCCCCTTTGAAGGGGGTTAGGGGGATGTAATCCACAAGTCAATTACAAATTTCAGGTATAGTTTCATCTTTCAGCTCCCCAAACCACACCACTCCGTACTCTTTATAAATGCCAACCCCAATGGCATTCCACTTCACTTGTTTCCAGATGCCGTCATTGATCATGACCTGGTTATGCCCGGTGCTTACTTTCCATCCGGCAATGCCCTCAACCGCGTTGGCGCCTGCTCCGCTGTAATACGAAATTTCATACCCACTACTTTCATAACCTGCAATTTCCTTTGGCTTACTCCACATGCACTCCGCTTTTTTGTGATCATCCGTGTAACAACACGATTCCCACTCTCCGCTCTTCGACCAACTGTGAAGATTACATTTGCCATTAAAGGGCTTGAAGTTTTCGGAGAGATCCTTCGCATGGGTTTGAGCCACCAACGTGAGTTTAGCTGACAAGGGAACAGATTCCAGATTTTTTTCTTTCCGGTATTCCATGATCAAGTCATGGAGTTTCTTTTCTTCGGGTTGCAGGCAAACCCTGTTTGGAGGAGCAGGAGCCATTTGGGCTGAAAGCAGAAGGGCAAGAAGGGTAAGAGTTAGGAATGTCTTCATAAGCCTGTTTTTATCAAAAAGCGTTCCGTATTGCCAAAATAGCTTCATTTGTAATGCTATTTTTTTAATTTCGAACTCCTAAAATGTATTTAAATCTTACGATATGAGCGATCAGAAAATTACGATCAGTAACGGAAAATTAACGGTACCGGATAACCCAACTATCCCGTTTATTGAAGGCGATGGAACAGGTGTGGATATTTGGCCTGCTTCTCAGTTAGTGTTCGATAGTGCTGTGGCAAAAGCCTATGGGGGAAAGCGAAAAATTAACTGGAAAGAAGTAATGGCCGGTGAAAAATCGTTTAAGAAAACCGGTAGTTGGTTGCCCGATGAAACGCTCGATATTTTTAGGGATTACTTAGTGGGTATTAAAGGCCCGCTTGCAACACCCGTAGGTGGTGGCATCCGTTCGCTTAATGTCGCCCTTCGCCAAATTTTGGATCTCTACGTATGCCTTCGTCCGGTTCGTTGGTACGAAGGTGTCCCTTCACCGGTGAAAAACCCGGGTGCAGTAGACGTGGTTCTTTTCCGTGAAAACACAGAAGATATTTATGCGGGAATTGAATTTGCTGCGGGCTCACCGGAAGCCCAAAAAGTATTGGATTTTATAGCAAAAGAGTTTCCGAAAGAGTTTAGCAAGATACGCTTCAACACAAAACAGAAATCAGAAGAGTTCTGGAAAATGGTGGGCGCAACCAATGTGAAGAACGAAGTGAATGTGGGAATCGGAATTAAACCTGTTAGTTGGAGCGGAAGCGTGCGATTAATTCACAGCGCTATTGCCTACGCTGTTAAGCATAAGAGAAAGTCGGTAACGCTGGTGCACAAGGGCAACATCATGAAATTTACAGAAGGAGCTTTTCGCGACTGGGGTTATTGGGTGGCTGAGAATTACTTTGGTGATCAAGTATATACCTGGAACACATGGGAAAAGACAAAAAAGGAAAAAGGCGAAGAGGCCGCCAACGCTGAACAGAAGGCAGCTCTTGCTTCCGGAAAAATCCTGATCAAAGATGCGATAGCGGATATTACGTTACAACAAATACTCACGCGCCCGGAAGATTTTGATGTGATTGCTACGCTGAACTTAAATGGTGATTATGTAAGCGATGCGTTGGCAGCGCAGGTAGGAGGCATTGGAATTGCGCCAGGTGCAAACATCAACTACATCACCGGTCATGCAATCTTTGAAGCTACGCATGGTACCGCACCAAAATACGCTGGGCAGGATAAAGTAAATCCCGGCTCTGTCATTCTATCAGGCGTGATGATGCTGGAGTACATGGAATGGCTGGAAGCTGCTGAGTTGATTAACAAAGCGATGGCGAAAGCAATTGCTTCTAAACGTGTTACGTATGATTTTCATCGACAAATGGAGGGTGCTACGTTGTTGAAGTGTTCTGAGTTTGCGAAAGAGATTGTGCAGAATATGTAACAGAAAATGATTATTGATTTAAGCCAGCGGTTTTTATCGCTGGCTTTTTTATGTCGACAAACAATCACTATACTTTCTAGTATATTCAGGTTTTATGATCCAACTATTCATCACCTGGATTTTATTGCTGAATCAATTAGTGGTTCCTGACCAAAGCAGGCAAGATGATTCAGGCATTCAGATCGACAGTATTTATTTTCTAACCCGTAATTTTCCGCACGACAGTCTTCAAAAAAAATCGATTTTAAATCAATTTAAGTCGCTATCAGTCAACGATCATTTTATAGGAAGCAACTGGCTATGCTTCAGGCTAACCAATCCAACTTCAGAGCCGCAATCCATTGTGCTTGAAATTGAAAGTTCGGTCTACTTTGATTTACTGGAGCTGTATCGGAACGATAAGGGATCATTGGTTTCACTGGGTATCACAGGAGACCCAATTCATCACTCACTACGACCCATGAAAGAACATGGTTTACTGTTTCCTGTAACGCTTCCCCCAAACTCAACGGGCGCCTACTTTTTGCATGCCATGTCACCTATGGAATATAAACTCCCGATAACGATCCGTTCGAAACAAGCTTTTGATAAGGCTCACGCTGCAAACAATTTATTGTATGTATTTTATTATGGATTTATTGTTTTTGTTTTCCTGTTCTCCGTGTTTTTATCAGCGATTTTTAAACTGGAACGCATTTATCTTTTTTACGCCCTTTACCTGCTTGGTTTGTTATTTCTTTTTTTACACGTGAATGGATTTGGATATGAATTTTTGTGGCCCGACTGGCCAGAGTTTGACAGGCGGATTCCATACATAGGATTTATCTCCTCCATGATTTTTCTTGTGCGCTTCACAGAACAATTTCTCGGGCCTGGTCAACTTAAAAAATGGGAGCAAAAAGTATTCACGTTGTTCTTCTATGTTTTTTGCGTTAGCCTGGTGCTTTCGCAATTCATATTTCTAGATCTATTCTTTAAAAAAGTCTATTTATTCGTCTTTGTCAGTTTTCTGAACGCAATCTTTTTTATTATTACCCTAATCATTGCTTTCCGGATTTATCGCAGTGGTTTCAAGCCAGCTTTGTTTTACATCACGGCATTCTTGTTCTTGTTCTCTTCCTTCGTGTTCTATACGATCCGCTCTATGACATCCATTCAGGGATGGTTAAGTCTGCACATTGTTCAACTTGGAAACTTTGTTGAAGTTATGATTCTTACGCTGGGCCTTGCGTACTGGTTTAAAACCATTCAAGACGATAAACAAAAACAGCTTGAAGTACTCAGCCAAAAACAAAAGGAAATGGCTAATGAAAAAGACAGAATTGTGCAAGATTTGCACGATAGTTTAGGCTCCAGGTTAAGCACCATTTCGCTCAGCTTGCAACGCGTTATTACGGATACCAAAAACGAATCCCTTGTCCCCATTCATGAGATGACGAATAAGTCCATGAATGACCTGCGCGATTCTATTTGGGCACTCAACAAAGAGTCAATTTCTATGGAGGAGTTGGAACAGCGAATTAATTCCCTGTTTTGGCAGTATCGGAAAATGAATTATCCCATTTCATTAGAAATGAAAGTAATCGGTGATATTCACTCCATTCAACTCACTTCTGATGCCGGTATTCAATTGTTTCGCATTGTTCAGGAGGCTGTTCAAAATTCCATTAAGCATAGTCAGGCAAAAAATTTGGTAGTCACCCTAATTCAGGAAATCAATTTTTTAAAACTAGTGGTTAATGATAACGGCCTGGGCTTTCAGTGGCCGCCCGTTTCAATGGATGACCATTTCGGATTGGGTCATATGAAGAAACGCGCTGAGCAATTAGGTGCCGCTTTTATGTTGTACAGTGAACCAGGCCAGGGCACCAGGATATCCATAGTGGTTCCGCTAACGGAGCATTAGAGAAACCCCTGAGCTTTGTTAATGGCTTCAATCTTATTTTTTACTTGGAGTTTCTTAAACGTATTCGAAATGTGCTTCTTAACGGTTTCCGTACTGATAAAAAGTTGGTCAGCAATAAACTCGTACGTGTATCCTTTTGATACCAGCCGGAGTACTTCCAGTTCCCGATCACTCAGATTGTGTTTTTCTTCCTGAACGATCTTCTTTTGTGTGTTGGGCATGGCCGATAAGAACTGAATCGCTTTCAACGCAATACCGGGAGACATGAGTGCTCCACCATTAAAAACATCCACGATTGTTTTGTGAATGAATTCGGGCCTCTCGTTTTTTAACAGATATCCCAACGAGCCCGCCTTAAATGCTTCAAATACCATGGTGTCATCTTCAGCCACCGTAAACATGATTACTTTGATTGTTGGAAGCTGTTCATGCAACAATTTCGTTGCCTTTATTCCTTCATCCTTCGTGCCCATGGAAATATCCATCAGTACAACATCGGGAAGTAATTTTTCTTCCGATTTCAGTTCAGAAACGAAAGTTAATCCACTATCCGATAGTTGGAAGTTTATAATATCCGGAAACTTCTCCAACTCCCGCATCAGGGTTCTGGCCAGCACCTGATCATCATCAACAATCGCAAGTCGTATGGGCATGTAAGCCTTTGAGTTACGTTAATTAGACTAAAAATTCAATTACCCGAAAGAGTAGTTTTTCGAATGAGAATCTGAGCAATTTCTCTGTCCATGTAGATGCACGCTCATAAGGTAAGCAGGCTGGCGAAGCGGGTAACAATTTAATAACATCATATCCTGTAAAATACATAGAAAGTGGTATTGACTTACCCGGGTTAACCGAATACTTTTAGTGTGTTGTTGAAGGCTAGGTGAAGTTGGGTTTATCGGTAGGGGCCTCTTCGTTTGAGATAAAATTGGATGATGGCTTTACAAAAACATAAATACCTGTAAAAAGGTATTGAGTTGAACAACCAGACTAAACAATTTTACAATCAATAAAAACCTCTCAACTATGGAAAGCTTTAATCTCAAAAATCAAATGGGAAAATCCTCAACCCTTTTCTTCCTTCTCCTTCTGCTTCCAATGGTTATCTGTGCACAGCCAGATGAACTTAAGCGGAGTGAGTCTATAACTCTTGATGCTGATACATGGACATTGATTCATGAGCATAGTAATGTATCCTTTACGGCACAGTTGGCGAGCTGTGATACCAGACAAATAGCAAAATTCAAAGTTGCTAACCGATCTCCCAAACTCAATGAAGTTCGGGTCAGCTTTGTAAATGGTTCAAAAAGATTGGGTACCCAGTTACTCATTCTTCAACCGTTGCAGGAAATTGAATTGAACTGTACGGGCAGTATGGGTGTGGCGCCAATCTTTCTGGTCGAGGGTACAACGGTTCGTGTTGAAACTCAGGTGATTCAAAGAAACTAATTTGCCATGAAAGACTTCAAAATCTTTAGCCTGGCAGTTGTGCTGCTCGTGTTACTTCAAGTAAATGTTTCTGCTCAATATAGTGTAGAGCAGCAATTAGGCTCTAAGGCTATGGGCTTGTTCCAGTTTAAATACCCTGGATCGGTCGCATCAGATACACAAGGAAATTTTTATGTTTCTGACCAAAGTATTGTTTATAAGTTTTCGCCTACTGGTGCTGTTATTGCTCAATGGACAAATCCATACGGCTATGTTAATAGTTTAGTAGTAGATTCAGATAATAATATTGTCGCTGGTTCCTACAATCAGATTGTTCGATTAAATTCTTCGCTTACCGTAATTAATAATTTTGGGAATTACGGTAGTGCCGATGGCCAGCTTTTTGGTATTACTGACCTGGCGATTGGCCAGGATAATAATATTTACGTGTTGGATAGGATTAACGGTACAGCCCCTTCTAATGGTGTCTACCGAGTACAGCTATTTTCTTCAACGGGTACTTTTTTAGGTAAGCCAATCGTGGAAGATGCAGGTTATTATAATTCAAACTCTAGCTATTTCTATAATCAGATTTTAAAAATAGCTGTTGGCAATGGCAGAATTTACCTTTCTGGCTATTCCTTTGGATATGGGATTGCAACGCAATCTCGAATTAAGGAATATCTATTAACAGGAGTTTTCCAATCAAACATCGGTTCGTGGGGCAATGGCAATGGCCAGTTCTATCAACCTTATGGCCTTACATTGGATCCCTCAGGAAATATACTTGTATCGGATTATAGTAGAGTGCAAAGATTAACTTCTACTGGAGTTCACATTTCTTCCTTTTTGTATAGCGGAGGACAAGATCTGATAATAGAAGCAGATGGGAACACGCTTATAGTTCAAACCAATTATGACAGAAGGGTGCAGAGGCTATCTAATACGGGAACAGTTCTATCAAGTTTTGGTGAGGGGAATGGGAATGGTCAATTCAAACGACCTAATGACGTAGTTAGAGATGGGGAGGGGAATAGTTATGTGTTGGATACAGAAAACTTCAGAGTTCAAAAGTTCGACCCCTCCGGAAATTTTCTATTAAAATTTGGAACTCAGGGAAGTGGGAATGGCCAATTCAATTACATTACAAAATTGGTTACTAGTTCTTCAAACGAATTGTATGTGTTGGATAATGGAGCACGTAAAATATCAAAGTTTGATGCACAAGGAAATTTCATTTCAGCATTCGGCTCGTATGGGACATCAGACGGTCAATTTCTCAATGCTCAGGATTTAGAAATTGATAGCGATGGAAATCTTTATGTACTTAATTATGATGGTAATACGATTGCGCATATTCAAAAATTTAATAATGCAGGTCAATTTCTCTCCAAGTGGGGTGTGTTTGGAGAAGGCGAAGGCCAACTTTATTATACATACAATTTGGCGATTGATGGTCAGGGCAACATATACGTAAATAACTATTCACCCGCCACTGGCTATAGGCTAAAGAAGTTTACGAACGAAGGTCTATTCCTCACTACGCTAGTTTCTAACTTTTATTTTTATGATCTCGAGGTTGATCAATTTGATAATCTGTATGGGTTTAATTACAACCAAATTCTTAAGATAAATACTTCGGGTGTTAGTTCCATTTTTACTGGGAGTGGCGAAACTGTGTTTGGAAATGGCGGATTTTCCATTGATCCAACAACACAAAAATTAATTGTAGCTGACGCGGAGAATAACAAGGTATTGAAACTGACCTGCTCGTTGCCGGTGCCTCAGTTTTCTGTTGTACCATCGTTGCCAGGTTCACCCTCTTCATTTAACGATCAATCTTCTAATGTTGCCCCCTCTTCCACCTACCTCTGGAATTTTGGTGATGGAAGCAGCAGCACAATAAAAGGAAATACGCAACACGACTACACCAGTTCAGGCGTTTACACGGCAAGTCTTTCAATTTCACAAGGTTGTTTTTCACGCGTTAGCAAGACGTTTAGTTTAGAAGGAATTCATGTGGATTCATTAGCCTTGGTTGCACTTTACAATTCCACCAATGGACCGCAATGGAATAATTCAGGCAACGGTTGGCTCGAACTTCCGCTTGCCCAGTGGAGTGGAGTAACCGTTGAGAACGGAAGAGTAACCCGGTTGTTTCTCTGGAATCATAACATGTCAGGCGTCTTTCCGCAAGAGCTGGCGTACTTAACCGAACTAAAACAATTTTCAGTTGCTTTTAACTCAATTCAAGGAAGCTTCCCTCAGCAACTGCTGGGGCTTACTAAACTGGAAGACCTAACATTAGCGGCCACACAACTCACCGGACCGATCCCGATTGAAATAAAAAATCTAACAAATCTAACAAGTCTTGTTTTTGCAGGTACCGCATTTAACGGTCAAATACCGAACGAGCTTGGTGAATTAGGTAATCTAAGAAACTTGCAGTTAGACAACAACCAGTTTACAGGAAGCTATCCGTCTGCAATACAAAATCTAAGTAACTTGCAGAGTATATCCTTATCGGAAAGCAATATCGTAGGAGAGTTGCCTTCGTGGATTGGTAACCTGACTAACCTACGTGGAATATTTCTTTCAGGCGG
>JANNQJ010000086.1:0-12943 GCA_031400675.1 Cyclobacteriaceae bacterium | reverse complement strand
TGGCTGCTGTTCCCATCAGGATGGTCTCTTGTGGCGGAAGCAATAACAACATTTCGATTGTCATTGAACCTTCTTTTAAAGAGAAGGCGTTGATTGCGTTGAATGAAAATCTTTTTGGAATAAAGTAACAAGTATTGCCGGCCTGTTCCGGCATCTCACCCGGGTGAGATCGCGGCACGAGGCCGCGAATTCTTTCAAACCAGTTGTCGCAACGCAGCCTCAAACGAAGCCTGCGCTATTCCCGTCTTAGCAGGATTTACCTGTCGTGTTTTCTCCAGTGCTTTTCGGATGGTTTTAGAGATGTCATCAAAAATTGATTTGTCATCCATGCTCACTTCGCTTTCCATAAAGTAAGCAAATACACGCGCCATCCCGCAGTTGGCAATAAAATCAGGAATTACCGAAAATTTTTCATCAGCATAAAGACCCGTTGAACCAAAAAATATTTCCGGATCGGCAAAAGGTACATTCGCTCCGCAAGAAAATACTTCCAGTTTCGAAGCAATCATCCGGTCAACCTGATCCTTATTCACTAGCCGTGAAGCCGCAGCAGGAATAAAAATTTCAAATTCGGTGTCCCATATCTTTTTATTCACTTCTTCGAACGATAGTAATTGTGATGAAACCAATCGGTTGTTTTGTCGGTTCACTACCAGGTTATTAATTTCTTCCTGCGTAAACCCTTCTTCTTTCATCAACCCACCTTCACGACTTAAGATGCCTACAATCTTCACTCCTGCTTGTGAAAGGTAAAAACCAGCGGCAGCACCTACATTTCCCCAACCCTGAACGACCGCTCTTTTTCCTTTTAACGAACCACCCCATAGTTCATAATAATGTCGAACTGCTTCTGCTACTCCATATCCTGTACACATATCTGCCACGGTATATTTTTTGCCGAGTAACGGTGTGTATTGTTCGTCTTCAATAATTTTCACAACACCTTGTCGCAGTTGACCGATGCGATTTACTTTTTGTGCTTCCGTTGGTTTATAGTGGCCGGTAAATACTCCTTCCTGCGGATGCCAGATGCCCACATCTTCTGTGATGGGAATCACTTCATGGATTTCATCCACATTTAAATCTCCACCTGTTCCATAATAATATTTTAGTAAAGGCATCACGGCAGTGTACCAACGCTGCAGTACTCCTGCTTTGCGCGGATCGTTCGGATCGAAGTTGATTCCGGATTTCGCTCCGCCAATGGCAGGGCCCGAAACGGTGAACTTGACTTCCATTGTTTTTGCCAATGACTCCACTTCACGTTTGTCAAGACCTGCGCGCATGCGTGTTCCTCCGCCTGCTGCTCCACCCCGAAGGGAATTAATCACCACCCAGCCTTCCGCTTCGGTTTCACTGTCTTTCCACTCAAATACGATTTCGGGACGCTTATTTTCAAATTTTTTAAGGAGTTCACGCATAGTTCTTTTGTTGGGCTGTAAAAATGCAAAAATAATTGGTGTTAAAACCCAATAGATACGCCACCGCAGCTGTCTGTTATAGCCCTTGTTACGCTCTTCAAACAATTTACTTCACCTCGTACACGGAGTACGCCTAGAAATGCAAACACAAGTGCTTCCTTGAAATTCACCACTTCATCATCAGGAATTATAAAGGTTGCCTCATCACCGCAGAGCTCTACTAACCGGTACATTAAAAATGAATTAAACGCACCTCCTCCGGTGCACAATACAGTTACGTTCTTTCCCGAGTCTAAAATAGCCTCCGCAATTTCTTTTGCAGAAGATTCTGTAAATGTGGCCAGGCGATCCCGAACTGAAAAAACCTCTCGATCAAGAACTGATTGAATTTTTGTCTCGAAAAACTCTCTGCCTAGCGATGGTCTCTTCGATCTAATCTTTGAATAAATTCGATCAAACTCAAGTAACGTTTTCTGATTTACTGCTCCAGTAGAAGCCAATGTTCCGTTACGATCATACCTTTTACCTGCTTTGTTAGAAAGATGATTGAGCCCCATGTTTAAATAGCAAACATCATATGCAATTCTGTTCTTCTTCCGACCTGATGAAAGATTTGCTATACCACCCAGGTTTAGGCAAATATCATATTCGTTAAAAAGAAGTTTGTCTCCAATTGGAACAAGTGGCGCTCCTTCACCCCCCAATGCGACATCCAGGCTTCTGAAATCATAGATCACCGGCAAACCTGTGGCAGCATGTATGGCATTTCCATTCCCGATCTGAAGTGTAAATCCCTTTTCAGGTTGATGAAAAACAGTGTGGCCATGAGAAGCAATGAAATCGATATTTTTGATTTTGTGCTTATTAATAAAGTTCTTACTAAGCGTGCCGAGAAAACTTCCATACGCATGATCAAGCTCAGCTAATTTTTCAGCAGACAAAGTATGGCCTTCTTTCAAATTCTTGAGCCAGTTTGATGCGTACGTGACTGTCTCAGCTTGATCTATCGCGAACTTCCAGTATTTTTTATAAGAAAAAGTACAACAGGCAATGTCTACACCATCTAATGAAGTGCCTGACATGAGTCCGATGACTTTATATTTCTGTTTTGAATCCATCAAATAGATTTTAGATTTGCGAGTTTAGATTTTGGATTAAAGGGTGTACTGCTCATTAAATCATTGAATTTGAATCTCCTGTATGAATCTCGTAGTTGATTACGGTAACAGTTCTGCCAAGGTAGCGATTTTCGATCACCTCAAGTTGATTGAAAAGTACACGTTTACGGTGATGGATGAACTGCAACTTTTCCTACAGCAATCCCATGCAGAAAATCTTATGATAAGTTCTGTGCATACCGATGCCGAAAAAATAAGCAGTTGGGCCGTGCATGCAAAACAAAAATTTATCCTGACGCATAAGCTACCACTCCCGGTTACAATTTTATACAGCACGCCTCACACGCTGGGGGTCGATCGGATAGCAGGTGTTTGTGGAGCATTCCAACTTTTTCCGGATCATAACAGTCTTGTTATTGACATGGGTACTTGCATCACGTACGATTTGATTGATAGCGAAGGAAATTATCATGGTGGGGGCATTTCCCCCGGACTTATGATCCGGTTTAAAGCCGTGCATACTTTTACCGCCAGACTACCGTTAGTGAAACCAACTGACAACCCTGAATTGGTAGGGAACAGTACCGAAACCTCTATTCAAAGTGGAGTAGTGAATGGTTTGTTGGCAGAAATTGATGGAATAATTGATCGATATCATAAAAAATACGCGGATTTAAAGGTGATTTTATGTGGCGGGGATGCTCCTTTTTTTGAAAACAAATTGAAAGACTCCATATTTGCGTCCCCGGATTTAGTGCTTTTCGGTTTAAACAGCGTTTTGATTCATAATGTCCCTGCGTAAGAAGTATTTCTTTTCCCTGATTTTTATCGCGTTGTCATCTGCGGCCTTTGGGCAGGCAGCCCGTACGCCTTTTTCAACCTTTGGAGTTGGCATACCGTACGGCAATGCGTTGATCCAAAATCAGGGAATGGGGGGAATTGGTGTTAGCCAGCCACAATTTTGGTCGATCAATAATCAAAACCCCGCATTACTAGTCTATAATTATTACACAGTATTTCAAGCCGGAATACTTATTGAATCAAGAACATTAAAATCGGATACGACCAGTCAAAATAGCGTAAACGGTAACCTGAGCTATCTGGTCACTGCTTTTCCGGTAAAGCAAGGCAAATGGACGACCTCAATAGGACTTATGCCTTTCACAAATGTAAACTACAAATTGGTGTATGAGGACCAAGTGATAGACAATACCAGCGGATTACCAGTCGATACTGTTCGCGTTACAGAGCAGGGAAGCGGTGGAGTCAATCAATTGTATTGGTCAAATGGCGTTCGTATTCATGATGACTGGGCTGTAGGATTGAAGGCAACTTATTTGTTTGGTTCTGTCAACACAGACTACTCCAACACCCTACTTGGTACCACCCAACCAGTGCCTTTCGATGTTGCGGTAAATGAACAAACTTATGTGAAAGACTTTATGTTTTCAGGTGGGTTATCCTTTAGCAAAGATTCCATCGGGAAGAAAGAAGACCTTCGGCTCAGCGCAGGGTTGGTGTATAGTTTTGGTGCCGATTTAAAAGTGAAGAAAACAACCGTAGTGGAGAGGAGGGTTTCTTCTGGTGCTGCCATCGATTCCGATACCCTGACCAACAACCAAGGTTCCATCAATATTCCAGCAGGCTTCACGGTTGGTCTGTCTATGAGTAAAGGTTTACGTTGGTCTGCTGGTATTGAATTTTCAGCTCAAGACTGGTCGAAGTTTCGGAGTATCAGTGAAGAAGATGAGGGGCTTGATAAAGCGTGGAGGGTATCAGTTGGTGGAGAAATCACACCGGATCATCTGGCGATAAAAAATTATTTAAAACGCATTACCTACCGCCTTGGGTTTAGCTATGAAAAAGAACCTTTTTTAGTTAACAACAACCTCATTAAAGATTTAGGCATCAATTTTGGTTTCTCCATGCCCACCGGACGCTCCAGTCTGGATTGGGGGTTTCGGGTCGGTAAATTCGGTGACAAGGCAAAAAATGTACTGGAAGAATCGTACTATAAAATTTACTTCGGCATCTCGTTTAATGATCAATGGTTCATCAGGAGGAAGTTTGATTAAAGACTTAAAAAACAGTAAGTTGAGTTAAAATTACAGGCCATCGTTATGGCCTTTTGTTTTTATGATGAATAAATATTTTTATCTGCTGTGTTTTTTGATTGTTAGTTGTAATCAGAAAGAAAATACACAACCACTGGAATATGAGGGGCCCCTTCAACAAGCAGAGAATGTAGATCTTTTCTACACCGAGAATCAGTTGATCAAAGTAAAAATGAAGGCACCGGTACTCTATGAATTTAAAACAGGCGATCGTGAATTTCCGAAAGGTTTATACCTGGAGTTCTACGATGAAGCCGGCAAACTTTCTTCTACCCTGAAGGCCGATCATGCGTATTACTTTAAAAGTGAAGACAAGTGGCGGGCTCGGGGTAAGGTAGAAGTGGTGAATACAGAGAAAAATGAACAGTTAAATACCGAAGAGCTATTCTGGTTTCCAGTGAAGGAAGAAATTCTCAGTGAGAAATTCGTTACCATCCGGCAACAGCAAACGATTTTGTATGGCGAAGGATTGGAAGCCAAACAGGATATGTCCACCTATTCCATTCTTAAACCACAAGGTGAGATTGAAATTGAGGAGGAACCCTCTTCTGCCAACTAAATGAGTCGATGAAATTAGCTGACGTTATCCTGCTTTCGTTATCAGTGGCCTTCCTGATTATTGGCATCCATCAAATCATGACCGTAGGCTTTGCCAGCTCCTACTGGCTCATTATGCTATCCTGTGTACTCCTGTTTGCATACAGCTATCGCAGAAGAAGCAGCCAGTCAAACGACCAAAAGTAGCGGTTTGTGAATCATTGTAACACGCTGTAATTCAACCATTTTAGCCTATAAAATATTTCGCCTTTATTTTTCAAGGCATATTTTTCTAATTAATAATACGGGTTAAATTTGCGGTTCTTTAAAAATGAGAATATGGCATTGATTGGATCTTTACGGGAAAAAATGGGGGTTGGGGTGGTCATTTTTGTGTTTGTGGCTATCGCTGCATTTGTATTGGGCGACCTCCTTGGAAACAATTCAGTATTACTGGGCGATAGCAGTGTAGGCGAAATTGCAGGAAGAACAATTTCATTAGAAGAATTTCAGGCTGCCGTGCAGGAACGTGAAGCCAACTACATACTGAACTTTAACCGGCAGCCAGGCGATCGTGAAATGACAACCCTTCGCCAGCAGGCCTGGGATATGTTGATTTTGCGTCACGCCATTCAAAAAGAATTTGAAAAAGTTGGTGTTCAGGTTACCGTGGATGAACTTGAAGACATGCTTCACGGAAAAAATGTGGACGAAAACATCAAACAGGCTTTCACAAACCAGCAGACTGGCCAATTCGATCCGCAGCAAGTGATCAGTTACATGCAGCAGCTTGGCACCATGCCTGAAAACTCAGAGCCACGTGTTCGATGGGAAGTTTTCCAGCGCGATCTTGAGCCTGGCCGTGCAAGAATAAAGTACGAAAACTTGCTGATCAAAACCTCTTTTGCTACCACTGCAGAAGCAGAACGCGATTATCATATTCAAACCGATGTAGCAGAAGTAAAATATGTATTCGTTCCGTTTTTCTCCATCAGCGACTCTGCCGTAACCCTTACCGATGCTGATTTTAAAGCATATTATAAAAAAAACAAAGAGCGTTATAAAAGCGAGCATACACGAGACCTGAAATTTGTTCAATTCCCGGTAGTTGCCTCTTCAGATGATTCACTGGCAATCAAAGAAGAAATCAGTAAGTTGACTTCTGAGTTTAAACTCGCTACGGATGATTCCGCTTTCGCCTCCCTGAATTCAGATAATAACAACGCTTTTAATAAGTATAACTTAGGCGCTCTACCCGCATTCATTTCTAAAGATGAATTAACAGAAGGAACCGTAAAGGGTCCATTCATTGATGGTTCAACTTACAAACTGGTAAAAGTATCCAAGGTTGGAAAAGACACGACTGACTTTGCTCGTGCAAGCCATATTCTTATCCGTTGGGCAGATGATACCGATGAAGCTAAAAAGGCGGCAAAAGAAAAAGCAAGAAAAATTCTGAATGAAATAAAGGATGGGGCTGATTTTTCACAAATGGCGCGCGAGCATGGTACTGATGGTACAGCCCAAAGTGGTGGAGACCTGGGCTGGTTCCCCCGTGGTGAAATGGTGAAGCCTTTTGCAGATGCCGTATTTAATGCTACCCGAACTGGTTTATTGAATGATGTGGTTGAAACAGATTTTGGTTACCATATCATTAGCGTAACCAACATGAAAGACAATACTTCTTATTCGATTGCCGTAATCCAGCGAAACATCACACCAAGCGATGCTTCTATCAATGAAGCGCTGCGTAAAGCAGAGGCATTCGCACTTGAATTATCCGATGTAGATGAGTTTACAACAAGAGCGCAGAAAGAAGGAATTACAGTATACGATGCAAAAAATGTGGAGGCTTCGGAAAGGCGAATCAACACATTAACAGATGCCCGTCAGGTAGTGCAGTGGCTTTTCCGTGATGCAGAAAAAGATAAAGTTTCTTCGGTGTTTGATTTACAGGAACTCTACGTGGTAGCTGTCATGACTGGTGAAATAGAAAAAGGATATAAACCACTTGACTTGATCAAAGAAGAAATTACACCTGCCGTTCGTAACGAAGTAAAAGGAAAAATAATCATCGAAAAACTGAGCGCGCTTCAGGGAAGTTTAGATGAGATAGCAACTGCTTTTGGAAAAGATGCTTCTGTTCAAAACATGAGCGACTTGAAATTATCTTCTACCAGCATGAACACAGTGGGCTTTGATCCTCTTGCTGTTGGTACGTCCTTTTCACCGGAAAGCGGTCAACGAACCAAACCGTTCGCTTCGGAAAGGGGTGTACTGCTGGTGGAAGTTCAAAACAAAACGATTGCACCAGCTCCTGCGGACTATACTTCTTATAAAGCACAACTGGAACAAGCCGCCCAAAACAGAAATACCAGTGGTATTGCTGAGGCCATTAAGCAGCGGGCCAACATTATTGACAATCGGTATAAGTTTTATTAGTATACATTAAATTCAAATGAAAGCCGTTCCGATCTTCGGGCGGCTTTTTTCGGTATGGATCAGGAGTGGATCAATAACTTTCGAATTAAACTAGACGAGCATTACAGCTGGCCGGCACTCTACATTTTTAAATTCATTGTGCCGATTGGAAAGCAAGACGAGCTTAAAAGTCTTTTCCCGCTGCACACATCTACTGATAAATTATCCACACAGGGAAACTACATCAGTATGACTTTTCAGATGATGATGCCTTCCAGTGATGTTGTGATAGAGGTATACGAACGTGTAGCAACTATTGAAGGACTCATTGCTTTGTAAACTGTCTGAATCAGGATTTATGGATTAAGGATTTTCAGGATGGAAACTGAGATGATGGTATTGATATTATTAGATGAGCCTTCTCATAAACCTTCAAGAAATCCCGTACTTTAGAATCCTGTAACCCTAAAATCCCTTAATCCAGATCCTATGTGGAAAGAAGAACACAACACACTAACGAAGACTTTTACTTTTAAAGACTTTACTGAAGCTTTTGGATTTATGGCAAAGGTGGCAATTGTTGCCGAAAAAATGAACCATCACCCTACCTGGACCAACACCTGGAATACAGTGAGTTTTGAATTAAGTACGCACGATGCCGGCAACACAGTAACCGAACTCGATCGTACTTTGGCAAATGCAATTGACAAGCTTGCCTAGTGGAAGAAAGGAGTTCATTATACCTTGTACCCACTCCTATCGGTAATTTGGGTGATATCACGTTACGTGCACTTGAAATACTGAAATCTGTTGACACCATTCTCGCAGAAGACACCCGTACTTCAGGAATTCTGTTGAAACATTACAACATCAACAAACCACTGCAATCTTTTCACATTTTCAACGAACACAAAGCTGTAAATAAACTCATTGATCGACTTTCAGCCGGTGAAGTATTCGCATTAATCAGCGATGCCGGCACGCCTGGGATATCGGACCCGGGTTTTTTATTAGTTCGTGAGGCATTGAAAGTGGGAATAAAAATAGACTGTCTGCCCGGAGCTACCGCATTGATTCCTGCATTGGTAAAGTCGGGGTTCCCCACCGACCGATTTGTTTTTGAGGGTTTCTTACCGCATAAAAAGGGCAGGCAAACATTGCTCAAGAAATTAGCGGAAGAAGAACGCACCGTGATTTTTTATGAATCCCCGCACCGGCTAGTAAAAGCACTTGAGCAACTAAACGAGTTTTTTGGTGCTGACCGCCAAGCCTCGGTTTCGCGTGAGCTTAGTAAGAAATTTGAAGAGACTAAGAACGGAACCGTAGAGGAGTTATTGACTTACTTTAATTCGAAAGAAGTAAAAGGTGAAATTGTAGTGGTGGTGAGCGGTAAACCGAAAGAAAAACTTAATGAGGATTAAGACGTTTCATATAGTATCTTCACCGCAATAGTTTGTATGGATCTCCGAAGTATAGACCTGGAAGTTGTTGACTTATGTCGCATCGTAGCAAAGTTCATTCGCATCGAAAGCGAGAATTTTGACCGCACGCAAATTGAACAAAAAGAAAATTTCAACAACCTGGTCTCGTATGTAGATAAAGAAGCTGAGAAAAGATTAGTCACCGCACTTCAGAAAATCTTACCACAGGCAGGATTCATCACCGAAGAGGGTACAGTTGAACAATCAAAAACAAACGAGTATAATTGGATCATTGACCCCCTTGATGGCACCACCAATTTTTTGCATGGCTTACCGGTGTATGCGATAAGCATAGGTCTCATTCATAAACAGACAACCATACTCGGTGTTGTGCACGAAATTGTTCATGATGAAAGTTTTCATGCCGTACAAGATGGAAATGCGTATTCCAACGACAGAATTATTCAGGTATCTACTGCTCAATCCCTATCGGAAAGTTTACTTGCCACCGGATTCCCATACAATCGTTTTGGAAAAACTGAAGCTTATCTTGATATCATTAAAACATTTTTAGATAAATCACATGGTATCCGCAGGCTTGGAAGCGCTGCCATTGACCTGGCCTATGTTGCCTCTGGAAAATTAGATGGATTCTTTGAGTACAATCTTAATCCGTGGGATGTTGCAGCCGGTGCATTTATCGTGCAACAAGCAGGAGGAATCGTCACCGACTTTTCTGGTGGCAACAATTTTCTTTTTGGTGGAGAGTTGTGCGCCTCTTGTAAAGAAATCCATACCGAAATGCTGGAAGTAGTTCAGGCAAAATGGAAATAAGTGTTCCCCTCACCCATCAAATTTTTTTTTCATCCCCAGAGCACAAAATAAACACTGAAAAGCAAAGTCAGGTTGCGAGGGAACTTTCTACATGATAGCACTAACAATGTAAAAAGATTTCTCGCAATACAAACTGCTTTTCATAGCAGATTTGGCACGCTCGACATGAACTGATTTTTATTCGTATCGCAACGATTTAACCGGGTTGGCCGTTGCCGCTCTCATCGAACGATATCCGACTGTTACAACAGCAATTACAAGTGTAATTCCCATGCTGGCAAGTAATATCCACGCACTTATGTCAATTCTATACGCAAATTCACTAAGCCATTCGTTCATCGCAAACCAGGCCAAAGGTGCTGCCAATACAAACCCCAAAATAATGAGTTTAATAAATTCCTTCGAGAACATCATCACAATGCTTTCTACCGAGGCACCCATTACTTTTCGCACACCAATCTCCTTCGTCTTTTGATTGGACATGAATGTTGCTAATCCAAACAAGCCAAGGCACCCTATCAAAATGGCCAATGAAGTAAAAATGGTTAACAATATCGAAATATTTTGTTCACCTTCATAAAACTCCCGGATTGATTCATCCATAAATGTGTATTCAAAAAGGTGATTGGGGTATGCTGCTTCCCAAAGCTTCTTTATTTCCGGGATGACTGACTGGACAGAAAGAGGATTTACCTGAACTGACAGGGTGCTGTAATTGCGGATGCGATTCATGATCACAGTTGGCTCGATATGATTACGCAATGAAGTGGTGTGGAAATTCTCTACCACCCCCACTACGGGTAACATCTTTCTCCACACACGAATTCGTTTACCAACCAGCTCCCTTGGATCACCGAATCCAGCCACCTCCACAAACTTGCGATTCACAACAAAACCGGTTGCCGTATCGCCATCCGTTATGTTGGTTCCGGCAATTAATTTCAAATCGAAAAGTTCAATGAAATTTCCGTCAGCCGGCTTCACTTGAGTTTCCTTCACCCTATCATCAGTTTCTCCTTCCAGGATAAATCCGGTACCGCTCACGCTCCCCGAAGCAGGTGGTGTATAGCAGAGGCTTGCTAGCTCTATTCCCGACAATCTTTCAACTTCAGTTCTAAGCGTACGCATTTTACTGACTGTACTGTCAGTTGCCGGTGATTCTTGTTCGGGAATAGGAATATTAAGAATAGCATCTTTACGGAAACCAAGCTCTTTATTGCGCACGTAATTTGTTTGGACAATCAATATGATGGTACCAATGATTAAAAGTTGTGAGATGAAAAATTGAAATACAACCAGGCTTTTACGCAAAAAATATCCGGAGGAATTTCGATTGTTCGACTGGTTTTTTAAAACAAGTATTGGTTTAAAGCCTGATAGTATCAAAGCTGGGTACGTTCCCGAAAGGAGCGAAACACCAATAAAAATTGTCAGTACAAAAATCATCAAAGATGAATTGCCAAGGAGATCCATAGAAAGATTGATCTCAAGAAAAGGATTTAGAAAACTCAGCGCAACCTGTGCCAAACAGATCGAGATTATTACAGATACCAAGGTGATCATGGCGGCCTCTCCCAGAAACTGCGCCATTAACTGACTTCGGGAACTGCCGAGTGTTTTACGAATACCAACTTCTTTTGATCGCTTAATGGCCTCTGCCGTTGCCAGGTTGATAAAATTAATGCAGGCGGTTACAATCAGGAAAACAGCAATGAGGCCTAAGGCCAACAAGTTGCCATCACTTACCGTGCTATAACTATAATTTCCATAACGTTCATCGAAATGAAGTTCAGACAAGGGTTGAATAAGGTATTGCGTATGATCATAGTTGCTTTCTTTCTTGTGCTTCTTCGTAAAATCCGCCATTCTGCTTTCAACCTTGGATACGAACTCCCCTTCTTTTAACAGGAAATAACAATGCTCGTCACTCCATACACTGTTCCATCCATGTTCCTCTACTTCCTTCCGAATCGTTTCGTACGAAAGCATCAGCGTAAACGGAAAGTCTGTGTTATTGGGAGGATCGGCCATGACGGCTCCAATTTTAAATTCATTCTCGCCATACTTGATTACCTCTCCCGCAACATCTTCACGGCCAAAATATTTTTCAGCAAGCTCTTTTGAGATAACTGCTTCATTCGGTTCATCTAATGCTTTTACTGCATCACCCAATAAAATTTCGCGATCAAAGATTTTAAAAAAGTTAGATTCTGTAAATACCACGCCTGCCTCTTCAGTGAATTTCTTATTCTCTCCATTGGGTTGCGGCACCAAAATCAATGCCCCGGAATTATACTGCGTAAATACTACTTCTTCCGCCTCCGGAAAATCCAACCGGAAAGCCGGTGGAAGAACTGATGGAATACCGGAAGTATAATTTTTGCCATCATTACCATCAGACGATGTGACTACCCTGTAAACTCGGTTATAGTTTGATTGAAATTTATCAAAACTATTCAAGTGCTGGAGCAGCAGAAACAAAACAATGCTGGCGGTAATGCCCAGTGTTAGTCCTGAAATATTAAGCAAGGCACTACTTCTTTGCCTAAGTAAGTTGCGAATTGCGATGGTGAGGTAGTTTTTGAACATACGAAAGAATTACAGCAGAGTGGGATAGCCAAAATTCAGGCCATACCAAATCTACCTCAGAAAGGGACATTTTTGAATTTCCACTGTGCGCTTTATCCATATCATTGTCCGCAGACGGACAGAATCAAAAGAAACTATTGGTTAGTCCCGTATTTGTTGGGCTGAGTTTCGTAAATTTGAAAGATGATTCAGGGAACACTTGTAGCGTTGATCTTTTTAGGGGCCATGGTCTACCTCTGCCAGCTTGTGTACCGGCAATTACAAGCCGGAGCGAACTGTGCAACAGGATGTGGAAAATGCAGCGCAGTCGATTTTAAAAAAATAGAATCCGATTTGAAGGCTCGAAACTTATAACTTTCAAACCTGCCGGTCGGCAGGTCTTCAAATTAATAAATTTTCAAATTAGTTACGCCCACACTTTCGTCCCTTCCGTACAATTCTTACAAATTTCTATTTCACTTCTCGACCTGAGCAACGATGCTCTGAAT
>JANNQJ010000085.1:0-29586 GCA_031400675.1 Cyclobacteriaceae bacterium | reverse complement strand
CCAATCCGATTGTGATGACATCGAACAAGCCTGCTGGATCACGCGTCCCTGGCGACTGGGGTGGTATAATCGTTTGTGGCCGTGCATATTCCAACGTGAAAGTTGGAACCACTAATTCTATTAATAATTACGAAGGACAAGTGGAAGGCGTACCTACCGGATTCGCTCCAATTCGCTACGGTGTTTCAGGACAAAGCGATCCAACAGTTAACTACAACGACAACAGCGGTGTAATTCAGTATGTTCGTATTGAGTTTGCTGGCAACGTGCTTGCTGAAGGTAACGAAACCAACGGTTTAACGTTGTGCGGAGTAGGTGCTGGTACAACAATCGATCACGTACAGGTTTCTTATTGCTCTGATGACGGATTTGAGTGGTTTGGTGGAACGGTAGATCAGAAATATATTATTTCTTACCGCAACTCAGATGATGATTTGGATACCGACCAGGGTTACTACGGCCGTACACAGTTTGCTTTCGTATTGCGCGATCCTGCCATTAAAGGTAATGGAAGCGGTGGATCACGTGCTTTTGAATGTAATGGAGATGACGACTCTGCAGTTAACAACGTAGAAGATGTGTTGGCTGACCCTGCATATTCTAACGTAACAGCTATAGGACCAATGGGCTCTACGGTTGCTACAGGTTGCTCTACAAGCTACTCGCCATATACTGAATACAACGAAGGTGCTGTAATCCGTGATGATGCGCAATTGGATCTCGCCAATTCTGTTATTGCTGGTTTCCCACGCAGGGCAATTAACTTCGAAGATATAACTGACTACAATCAAGCAGGCACTAATTCTTGCGATATCTTCCGTAACCGTTTGATTTACACAACAGTTGTTGATCCTGCAGTTACTGCTTCTAACATAGCAAATGGTGTCATTCAGGCTAACAATGAGTTACGTAAAGTTACAGGTTGTGATAACCCTGCGGTTGATCAGGCCGGTAAAGCTGGTTTGAAGCGTTCTGCATGGCGTTTACCTGTTGTTGCTTCTGATCCTCAAACGGATTTCACAATTGTTTCCACGTCTCCTCTTAACGGAAACATTAACGCAGAGAAAGCCAAATTTACAGGCACTCGTTTCATTAACCTGTATAAAGCCGTTCAGGATAACAATACATTCTGGGATAAGAGTGTTCTATTCCGCGGTGCAGCCGGTACTACTACTGGTAACTGGGGAACTGCCTGGATTAACTATACTCCAAACGTTCCTGCTTACGATTAATTTCTTCTGATCACTCTGATCATCTTGATAATGAAACCCTGGCAATTTGCCGGGGTTTCTTTTTTTAGGTAGTGACCAATGGCCTCTTATTCCGCGTATACTAAAGCCCAAACGACATAGATGCGTTTCCTATGCTGACTGAAGCTAAACTAACTGAAAATCGTAGGCTGATTTTTTTCAAAAAAGAAAACATTAATCGTAATTTTACGATTATCCATTAATAAAATTTAGATACTCGTAAATCTTAAACAATATGAAACAAATCATTTTAATCTCGGCCTTAACCGTATTGCTTATGTCGTTTTCAACAGAAAAGAATTTGACCCTGTATGCTTCGGTTGCCAAAAACATTGAAACGTATACCAAAGAATTTGATCAAATCCCTGAAGAACGTAAAAAGGCACTCAAGAAACTTGCACTGTTTGTGGAAAGCAAAGTGAAAGCCGGAGAAAAAGCTGAACTCATTTTTATCTGTACACACAATTCACGCAGAAGCCACATCTCACAAATATGGGCACAGACAGCCGCAGTATACTACGGTGTGCCTAATGTTACAACATACTCTGGCGGGACAGAAGCAACAGCCTTCAACCCACGTGCTGTAAAAGCAATGGAGGAAGTAGGTTTTAAAATCAAGAAAATATCCGAAGGCACCAACCCAATCTATGAAGTTCGGTTTTCGGATGATGCAATTGCCGTGAAAGCATTTTCAAAAAAATACGATGGGAAAGGAAATCCCAAAAGTGGTTTTGGTGCAGTAATGACTTGTTCCCAAGCTGATCAGAATTGCCCGGTTGTTTCCGGAGCTACAGTACGTATTGCTACACCTTACGATGATCCGAAAGAATTTGATGGAACTCCACAGGAAGCAGCCAAGTACACAGAACGCGTTCACCAGATCGGTCGCGAAATCATCTACGCCTTTTCATTGATTAAAGCATAGTGTGTAATGACTTCGAAGAGAGTATCATCGCTTGTTTTACTTATTGTACTTATAGGCTTACCGGATTGGGCTTTCGCTCAGGCTGGAATTGCAGAAATGAATTCGTGGCTTGAAGCGAAGCTGGCCGCAGACAATGCATCGTTTACTGCGTACCTGTTTTTATTCCTGGGCGGATTGATAGCAAGTTTACTTCCTTGTGTCTATCCATTATACCCCATAACGGCTACCGTTATTAAAGCACGCGGAGCAGGTTCATCGCGATTTCTTCATCCACTTAGCTATTTTCTGGGACTCGCTGCAATGTATCTCGTATTTGGCATTATTGCTTCCTTCAGTGGTGGAGCTTTCAATCAGGTAATGCGACTACCTGTAACAAATCTTATTATCGGTATCATTATCATCATCATGGGTATATCCGCAGCCGGGTTCATTCACATTCCATTGTTTGGTGGCCAAGCGGATACAAAGAACAAGGGTGTATTCGGAACCTTTCTCATCGGAATGGGTGCAGGGCTGTTGGCTTCATCGTGTGTTGGCCCCGTGGTAGTAAGTATACTAATAGGACTGGCCAGTAGCATGGGCGATACATTTTCCATTCCGCTTGCTTTAGCCGCATCGTTTAAAATGTTATCCTTTGGTTTGGGGTTGGGCATTCCGTTCCTGTTGATTGGCGTATTCGGTGTGAGCCTTCCAAAATCCGGTAGGTGGATGATGTATGTTCAATATGCGCTCGGTATTATCATTATCTACTTTGGATGGACATACGTTGAAAAGTCCTTGCAAATATTTAATTTCTCTCCTCAGTCCATTCAATTAATTGGTATTGGTTCGGGAATCGTTGTTGTCTCTACCTACTATTTCCAATCAGCAGAAAGAATGAAGGAAGTCCGTGTCAAAAGATCATTGTTGATTTTGTCTTCCATTGTAGGTGGCTTGGTCTTAGTAAGGGGCATGATCCCTGTTTCATCTTCCGACCACGGTGTGCAGTCGGAGGAAATAATAGTTGAGGCTTCCAAATTCGAAAAGAAAGGTAAACTTACCTGGTACTTGGATAAAGATGCTGCCTATGCAGAAGCAAAGAAAACAGGAAAGAATGTCTTTATAGATTTCTATGCCAACTGGTGCACAAACTGTAAAGCCTTCGAGAAAATGACTCAGGAAGATGAAGTATTGATCGCCTCACTTGAAAATGCCGTGTTGTTGAAAATCTATGATACCACTACGGATTTTAAAAAGTACAGCGAGGATTCTCGGTTTCCTGAACTAAAAGTAGGCCTGCCTTTCTTTGTGATCACTAGCAACGAGGGTGAGCTTATTTACAAAACGAATGACTATATGAAAACGGAAGAGATGGGTCTCTTCTTAGAATGACATTCAAATTTTTTAGATATGAAAATCGCTTTATTCTCAGACGTTCACGCTAATCTTCCAGCACTTGAAGCCTGTCTGGCCGATATAGAAAGTCGCAAACCTGATACCGTGTATTGCTTAGGAGATTTGGTGGGTTATAACATTTGGCCCAATGAGGTAATCAATGAAATCAGGAGGAAAAATATCCCCACCATCGCAGGTAACTATGACTTCGGTATTGGTCGTACCAGTGATGACTGCGGTTGTGCTTATAAGACAGATGAAGAAAAAGCAATGGGTGCCATTTCCATCGCTTACACGAATGAAGTTGTAAAGCCAGCAGAACGTGAATACTTACATTCACTCCCCGGAAATATTCGGGTTGAATTTTGGTATAACAAAGATTTTCACAGCGCACCCACAGAGGAAGAAATTACCAATTTACTTTTGGTGCACGGAAGCCCGAGAAGAATTAATGAATATCTTTTTGAAGACCGACAGGAAAAAAGTCTGCTACGAATCATGCAGGACGCCAAAGCGCACATCATGTGTTTTGGTCATACCCATAAACCCTATCACCGGATATTAAAGGATGATCACAGTCATCATTGGCACGCCATCAATATTGGTTCTGTAGGAAAGCCCAAAGACGGTGATTCCAGAGGAGGCTATGTTATGCTGAACATCGATGAAAAATATTCGCATACATCAGGCGAAGGATTGTCCGTAGAGTTTATCCGCTTTGAGTATGATTTAGAAAAATCAGCAAAGGCGGTAGAGAATAGCACACTCCCAAATCCCTATGCGGAGATGCTAAGAAAGGCATATTAAATTATGAAAGGCAGTTTACTTGTTATCGGTTTGTGATGCGAAATGACCATGGCTTTTTAAAGCGATTTATTACGCTTTGTGGTTTCACAATGATGCTGCAAGGTATTGCAAGTGTGAAGGTACCCGCACAGAATAGTAATCATGTGGGGCTGTTTCCCACCATCGACCATAGTGGAGTCATTTCGGATAAATGGTCCTATAGCTTTTACTATTTCAGTGCCTTTAACTTAAGCACTTATATGGTTAACGGTGAAGAAAGCGATCCTGGGTATTTTATTTTTTATGCAGAACAAGCAATGACATACAAACCGCTTACCAGTTTATCCTTAACCGGGAGTTATGTGTATGAACGGCTGCATCCAGTTGACAAGGAAAACTATCGGAATGAAAACCGCTTATACCTGCAAGCAACATGGGTACCCGCGTTGAAAAGATTACAGGTTAGAAACAGGCTAAGATATGATGCAAGGTTTATTCAAGATCAAGAGAGTGTAGAAAGCGCTTTCACAACGCGTCTACGTTATCTCTTGGGCATAATATACCCTCTAAAAGCAGAATGCAAATTTTATTTGAATGCCTATAATGAAATGTTCTTCAATACGTACCAAAAGGCAGAGGTTACGTATGCCGAAAATTGGGCTTATGTTGGTATTGGTTTAAAAACCAAATCGGTAGGTGCGTGGGAAATGGGTCCACTTTACATATTTTGGGTCAACAATAAAGAAAGAACGTTATCAAATTTCTATTTCTTACAATTAACGTGGATCACCCAAGTAGACTTCAGAAGGAATAAGTGATTAATGAAGCTTCATAGCAAACAGTTTTTTTTGTTGCTAGAAATGTTTACACAATCCATAAATAATACTTGTGATTCTAAACTCAAAAATACCATCTTAACGCATAAATTGGGTTTTCAGAATCATGGCCATAGACCTTACTATTCATCAGACAGAATCTTCAGATGCCATACGGCTAAGTACTTCTTTTGAAATTGGCGGAAAAACATTTGAATTGTGGTTTGAAATTCCGCTTGCCTGTAAGGAATATCTGACCGATACTGGTGATGCTTTTTTATTGGCAGCACTATTTCCAGCCATGCGTGCTAATCTTCCCATCCGCATTCAGAACCGAAGCGTTTCTCGCACACTCTTGCGAAATCTTCAGGAAGTACAACGAGCCTGGAACCAATGGAAGCCCCAACACTATTCAATCGTACCGATTGATTGCGAGGTCACGGAAGGTATAGTTCGTGAAAAAGAAATAGTCCTGAGCGCGTTTACCGGTGGTGTGGATGGCGCGTTCGTACTTTGGAACAATCTAGTACCCGTAGAGAATCCATTTCCATACGCTATTGAAGCCATGTTATATATAGAGGGATTTCACATTCCCCTACAGGAAAAAGAAGCGTCTGCAAAGCTGACCCATGATCTTAGAAAAATTGCTGACGTATTGCAAATCGAGTTTATTACCGTCCGCACAAATTTAAGACGGTTTGGGAATTGGTATGACTTTCATGGTGCAGCCATGGCTTCGTGTCTTTCGCTATTCAAAAAAAAATTTACGGCCGGTATGTTAGGCAGCAGCCACCCCTATGCCTATCTGCGGTTTCCCTGGGGGTCTAATCCGATTACAGATAGCCTCATGTCATCTTCCGATTTTTCAATCATTAACTATGGAAGTGGTTTTACACGCATTCAAAAAATTGAAAAGTTAAGCACCTGGCAGCCCTATCAGGAAGCTGTCAATGTGTGCATTCGAAATTACTACCTGAATTGCGGACAGTGCGAAAAATGCATCAGAACCCTGTTGAGTTACAAAGCCCTTGGTTTACATACACCTGTTACTTTTAAGGAATCAACTTTAAACCCAATTAAAATACTTACGTTACGTGCCTATCAATGGCAGGAAATAAAGGACTATACCAACATACTACAAACGGCCAAGAGAATGAAACAAAAGAGTGGTCTGTTTTTTTGGCTGATGGTCAATATACTTATGAATCGTTCAATTCGTTTTGTGATTGATCTCATTGGAAAGGACCGATTTTTGAAGCTTAGGCACCTTGGAAGAAGAAAAAAACTATACCAGGGAGAATGATGTATGTTAATTTAATGTTAAGCCTCTCTTTAATTCAATTTAATATTTCCGACACGTTAGATCTTACGCAAATAACTACATTCGCTCTCAAATCTGAGATTAGACATAATCTGTGAAAAAATGGCAGGGTTTAAGATGCGTTACATCGTTACGGTACTGAGTTTGATTTTGCTCATTGGGTTTGAGGGCTGCATTTTTGAGGATATCCTCCCGCTGAATGCCGACATTATTAACTACAATTCAGATGGCCCCTGCGGTACGGTTGCTTCGGTTGATCTTCTGAGCGGAGATAAAAAAGTAGGATCAGTGACCGTTTCGATAAATGAAGATACATTACAGGTAGTATTTTTTACTGAACCAGGAGTGTACATCCGATACTTACGATACCATATCGGAATCAGAGCGGAGGATTTTCCACAGGATGGAGGAAATCCGGATACCAAAGAATTTTTCTATGATGAAAAAACAAAGAAAATATTGTTGAGCGCATTAACAGGTTCGTCTGCTTTTTCAGGTAATATTTATATTGCCGCATTTGCTCGTGTTGCCTATGGAGATATTCTTTCGGAGACAGGTGAGGCTTCCATTGAAAGAACACACAAACTCGGAGACCCCAGCTACTTTGTAACCACGCTAACTGTTCCGGATAGGCTGGCCAGCGAATATTATGCTTATTGCCTTCAAGGTGATCAGTTGATGGATGTTGATACGATACATACCATTAACCTGGTATCCTCCATGAGCCCCGATACTTCATTATTGGAAAGCGTGGTTGACGAGCCTCAAAATCTTGATCTCGTGAATTGGGTTCTCAACCAGCAGCGATCCACATGGATCAGGTCAGATAATGAACCCGCCACCGGGGCCGACATTCAAATGGCCATTTGGAGACTAATCGAAAGCACGGGTACTCCTACCGGCACGTATATTCAAAATAAATTTGATCCTGCTCTTGTCAACAAAATTGTTGAAGACGCTCGCCTGAAAGGTGATGGATTCAGAGCGGTATGTGGTCAAAAGGAGTTGATCGTACTCCACAAAGGACCTGTTGGTGAACTGAGCGACAAAGGGAACTACAATACAGGGTTATATGCGAACCCCAACTATCAGGTTTCGGGTATTGTCAAGACAATCACCTGTTCAAATGACGAACGCGATTGCTGGGCAGATGGAACACCGTTCCCCGGGAATGTCGGCACCTATTTTGGTTTTTGTATCGACTGAGTTTTTGCACCTAAATTGCTGTAGGGCTGACTACTACTATTTTACGTAGTTCCGATTTAATTTTACTTTCACGCTCGTGCTTGTACCACGCTATAAAGTTTTTCACTCCTTCCTCCATTGTAAAAGGCGGAACGCCCAAAAGCTCATAAGTTTTTCCGATAGGCGTTATATAATCTCTTACCATACTTTGGTACCTGCTGGAGGTAATGGGGAATGAGATGTCGAGCATTTTTAGAACATCACCCAACATGGAAATACCTTTAATAAAGGACGCAGGAACTACCCGGACCGGTTTGTTTGTAAGGGCATACGAAATGCACTGCGCCCAATTCAGTAAGTTTACAGACTCATCACCCACATATAAAACTTGTGCGTGAACTTTGTCTTTGGAAGCATTCAATATCTGATGTATTTGCCAAACCACATTTTCAGAATATCCATAAGCTCTTAACACATTCCTTTTGTTGGGATGAAAGTATAATCCCTTCTCCATGATCTTAAACATATTTTTCTTGTAACGCATACTCCAGGGCCCCCAAATGGTTTGAGGACGGATTATGGTCCATGTACACTTCAATTCGGCTTCACGTGTGTACTTTTCCGTTAGCATTTTACTCACTCCATACAGCGTGTACGGTTTGAAATCTAAATCATGCTTCGGAATAAAGCCCGGTTCACAGACAAACATGCTGGACGTTATAATAACCTTTTCAATACTTGAAGTTTCCAGAATACAGTGTAAAACATTTTTGGTACCCAAGGTATTCTGCGCATATTGATTTAAATCTCCATTCAAATCATAAATGTCAGTATCGGTACGGGCAGCCAGGTGGACTACAGCAGTAGGCTGATAAAAAGAGAAAATCTCCATCAGTCCATCTAAATCCATGATGTCGCATTCTTTCCAGTATTTTCTGTGCGCAGGATTTAGTGGTGTATTCCAGTCGACATTGATAAAATCAATGCTCTTCTCAAGGCAGTCATCGACCAAGTTAGTTCCAATAAAGCCAGAACCTCCGGTAATCAATAATCTCATAAATAATTTTAGTCTGCCTCGGGATCAGTAGGCTTTCTCGTCACCCTCAAACAACTTAAGAATGGTCTTTCCTATGATTTTCAGATCCATAACCAAACTCCAGTTTTGCATATACAGAAGATCATACTTGAGTCTTTTTTTCATATGGTGATGCTCCTGGATTTCTCCTCTGCAGCCACTAATCTGTGCAAAGCCTGTGATGCCGGGGGTAATGATGTGACGCTTATAATATTCCGGAATCAATTGTGTATAATAATTTAAATGATAAATCAGGTTGGGTCTTGGCCCCACGATAGACATGTCTCCTTTAAGAACATTATAAAACTGCGGAAGCTCATCTAAACTGGTTTTTCTTAGAATCGCACCTACGCGTGTAATACGGGAATCACTTTTGGTGGCAGATTTTTCTGTTTGATTGTTCACAACCATTGTTCTGAATTTATAACAATCAAAAAGCTGATTGTTCCTTCCGGGACGTTTCTGAACAAAAAATATCGGACCACGAGAGTCAATTCGAATAGCAAGGGCAATAATTGGCAACAGAAATAGACCCAAAACAAGGATTGCTATGGAAGAAAAGAATACATCAAATGTTCTTTTAAGAAGCGAGTTTCCTTTTCGCTGTAAAGGAGAATATCGAAAGCTAATGATCGGTAAATCGACATGGTCCACATACGTGGTATCGATCACTTTCCGTTGTTGCATTTCCAGGTCTGGCACGAATCCTAAAAAGATAAAATTGGTATCAGCAAAGTTGCTCAGATCTTTGATGTACTCATTATCGGTGCGAAGAGTATAATAGATCTCATTAATTTGGTGCTCAACGCAAAATGGTTTTACGCTTTCGAGATACCCCTTAAAATTCTTCTTAAAATATTCTGCCTCTGGATCATAATTATTGAAAAAGCCAAAAAACTCTAGGTTCCTGGAGGTATTGCTCGCAAAACCCCTGGCAAGCAATTCTGCCTTTTGGTTGCACCCAATAATGATAATTCGCTTTTTGCTGCCAAAGAAATTCATCAGCTTATAACATAGAAAAAGGAAGCTTCTGAAAAGAAAAATGCTTCCGGTAGTAGCTAATAGGATGACTAAAATACTGGATGGAGAAATTATATCAATTTTACCCAATGCAAACAATACGGTTTGTATGCTGAAGTAGAACAAGGTTGCAAGAATCAATTGCTTGTAAAATATTCGCTTGTTAACGATGCTGATTCCGTATATAAACGAGGCTGATAGTATAGCCACCATCCAGCTCGAAACGAATCCCCAATTGATTAAGGCCATGGCATCTGTGCCATTTTTAAACTGCACGAAATTATAGCTTTGGAGAAAATTAATAACAAGGAGTATGATCCCGCCATCCATTATTGCCTGTAGAATTAACAGTACAGAAACCGTTTCGTTCTGAAATAAAATTTTGCGAAAGGATCTCATATCATAAGAGCGTTTGTGGTTGTTCGAAGGAGAAAAAATATGCTGCGAAGTAAGAACTACCACCCTTGAATTGCAATCAATACCAGTTATGTTTATGTGATTGATCTTTAAGGAATGATTAATAAGTAGCTTTTAACAAAGCAGGCAGAACTTAATAAAAACTTAATGCTTGGCTGTCGAAAATTGTGAGTATATACAGCTAATAGCCCTGTTGAGGAACACCTTACTTTGTTTGTTTCCTTGGGTAAACCAAAAACTAATAATTAGGTAAAATCCAGTGAGTAATCTGGCTGTGTATTTCTATTACTTTAGCAGCCACTAAATTCGTCCCTCCAAGTATGCTCGTAAAAAAAGTCCGACTTCTCAACGCAGTTGATTTCGCAGTAGTCAATTATGAGTCCGCCACAGATATTATAATCGAAAAAGCCAAGCAACGGCAGTCCTTTGGAGTTTTTGCGATGCCCGTGCATGGATTGGTACTGGCTGCCCGTAATCATCCCATGGCTCAAGCTGTTCAAAAGGCAGGTTTGATTGTGCCTGACGGTCAACCCATTCGTTGGGCTATGAATTTAATTTTCAAGGCCAATTTGAAAGACAGGGTATACGGACCCACACTCACACTTCACGTATTACAAAAAGCTCACGAAGAAAGGCTAAAAGTTTTTCTTTATGGTGGAAGCTCCGCTGAAACCCTGGATAGATTTGTAACCTTTGTAAACGGAAAATTCCCTGGGGCCAATATTGTTGGAAAGTACAGGGAAGATAAGCCAGATGGAAATACATTAGACATTGATTTGGTAAATAAGTTAGAGACAAACATTCTTTTAGTAGGTAGAGGTTGTCCGCATCAAGAGCTTTGGATTGCAAACAACACAGGCAGTGTTCATGCTGTGATGATGGGTGTAGGTGCAGCCTTTAGCTTTCATGCGGGTGTGATCGCCCAGGCGCCAAAATGGATGCAGAATAACGGGCTCGAGTGGCTTTTCAGACTTTTCAAGGAACCCAGACGGCTCTTCAAAAGGTACTTAGTGACAAATACTGTTTTCCTGGCTTTGATTCTAAAGCAATTAATTGAATCTAAAAAAAATTACCACCCTCTCAATTCTAGCGTGCGATAGTAGTTGGCTGGCGGGATAGACTTCGAGGAAATAAAAAAAGCTCGAAAAAAGAATCCGAGCTTTTGGTTTTTTAACACGTTTTTTGTGGTGTGATCAGCGATATGGTTCTATCCAGCCTACAGAATCGCCACTGGGTTCGATGTAGTAGGTTAGTTTTCCATAGGCCAAACAATTATGCCGTGGATTACCATGTCTGTCTACTCCAAAGAACGTGGTGACCACTCTGCCATTAACTACCTTTTTGACTTTAACACCATTTATAAATTTACAGAATCGAAAGCAGCTCTCATAAACAAGAGGCTCTTGATGAATGTTATAGTACTTTTTACCATTTGGTTGCTTACCCCAATCGGCAACTTTCGTATGGCCGTCAATTGCTGTATCTCCAAAAACATACATGCGGTAATTATTGAATCTTAACTTATAGAAGACTTTAAGCTTGGCAATGTTCCGCACAAACTCTCCACCATTTCCATATGTAACTCGGAAATCGTTTGCCCGTACACTCTGTACCAGCCGACACGTGCAATTGTCAGTATCATAGTCGCCATGCCCTTCATGGCCATCATCATCGTGAAGATAATCTGCAATATCATCCAGATAATTTTGGTGGCAATGGCCAAGTTTTCTAAGCTTTCCACCCGATAGATTTGTAATTATTTTATCTCCATTGTATGTGGTTGACTGGTTTGTTGTTAAATCCGTTACTTTGAAATTGATGAAACTGAATTTAACTACGGAGTTTTTGTCACCAATTTGCAACCCTTTAATGAGTTGATAAGTTACGGTACCCTCTCGTATAATTGTACCTGGAACTTCACAGGAGAAACTGTTGAAATTCACGATCAACTTGGGTAACCTAAAAGTGCTGGTTCGACCACCGACATTAGTTGAATCAAATTCTACTCCAATTCCACAAACCTCCAAACTGTCGCCAAGAACCGTATCAGCCTTGATCCGTCCACTTGAAATTTGCTTTTCATCTACAAGTGTTGCCCACAGTTGTTCAACTGTATTCATAGCTTGATCTACATAAACCTCGTGGTTGGGGAGGAGTTCATCATCCTTACTTTCGCTCGGAGTTTCAAAAAGGGAGCATGCGCCAACAATTGCTGCGAGCAGTCCAGTTACCAGAATTCTAATAGCGTGTCTTTTCATGAAGGTATTTTATAAGGCTTAAAGGTACCAGAACAGACCGATAACGGGACGCCAGTCGGTTTATCTAATCATTAAATCAGCATGGTTCTCGTTTTAACTTTTTCTTAATATGAAAAGTTCTATCGGGCAACTGGAAATTAACACACATTGGTTTCAAATCCCCACAGGATATTGTACAGGAATCATTGCGAACCAGCGTATTACTTAAAATAAGAAGCTCCCATTTTAAAATGAAAGCTTCTTAATACTGGTTTGTCTTCAGAAATAATTACAGAAAACTAAAACGGATTATTTTCTTGTAACTTTTTCTGAAAGTATCAGTGCACCCATATTAATGGAGAGCACGTACTGACCTTTTGGCAATTGACTAATATTTACCTGAACCGTATTTTCATTTTTCTCTATCAATAGTTCATTTTGAAGCACTGAACGACCCATGACATCAAACATGACCAGAGAAGCCTTGCCCTGTCCGTGTGCAATAAAATCAACGTTGATGATATCTCCTTGAGCAGGATTGGGATACACCACAATACCTTTCTTCATCCCTGATTCTCCCTGTACATCATTTGGTGATTGATTATAGAAATTTGGATTCCAGGCTGACTGTGTATCTGACGAAAGGCGAGCATCTACAAGCCGTTCTAAAGCAAGCGCTACCTGGTCGGGACAAATGATCAATCCATCCACGTCAAAACCATCAGCTGTACCATCAAACAAAAACGGATTGGTGGCATCAGTCAAGCGAACATAGCGGGCAAAAGCAATCTTTCCACTGCCTACACCAATAACTGGTTTGATGTCAATAAAGGTCGTCCGGCAATGAATGTTAGGCAGCGATACCCACGAATTTCCATTCTGAGACAATTCAACGAATACACTTTCAGGGTATTGCTGTTCCCCTCCCTCAAAACATAAGGTGCTGGCTAAACCATAACTGGTTTCTACTAAAATGAAATCAGGCTCTGCTGTTCCATTATCATAAAGATCAGCACCTAATTTAACAGTCAATTTTCCACCAAACCCTAGCGAAACATAGTTGTATAGATCATTCTCTTGCGGGGTTCCCAACGCTTTCTTTGGTTGGTTTCTTTCAAATGGAATATAACTTCCATTCTTTGTCTTTCCAGGAGAATAATTGACAACCTCTGTTGCAAAACAGTTCGTGCCGTTAGGATCGCAGGCAAAAAGGACGGCATCCCGAGAGCAATCCGTGCCATTGTTTGCTATATCAATTACGCCATAAACCGTTCCCGATGTCCATAGGTTGTAAAGCCCACAACAATTTTGCATAGAAGGATTACCGGTCATGGTAATCTGCATATGCGTAAGCGAAAGCAAAGACCGCAAGCCGTCTACATTTAGTAACGATGGATTATTATTAATCAACAGCACATCGCATTCGGCCAATTTATCCACTCCTTCAATAGTTTTTAGGTTGGCATTATCTGCGATTTCCAGGGTGAGCAACTTTCTAACAGGTCCCAAGCCAGTTAGGTTTTCCAATAAAGAATTTCCTGTGATTTTTAAGCTACCGCTAATGTATACTAACGAACCTAACCCATTCAGATTTTTCAGGATCGCATTATTAGCAATTCGCAAGATACCGACCGAATCCAGTGATTGGAGCGGTTTTACAAATTGAAGGTTAGGGCAATTTTCAATCGTCAGCTTACCTCCAACCTTATGAAGGGCGTCAAGACTGTCAAGATTTGTAATACCACTACCCGCAATTTTAAGATCACCGGTTACAGCGGTAAAGTTAAATGCGTTAACGCTGGCCTGCGTTGTTAAAACAGCATTCCCATTGAATATGGGCTGTGCTAAAACACGTTGCATACTACAAAAGAGTAGTAAAACGATTACAAGAAAAGCATAGAATTGCTTTCCGAAATTTGGATCAATCAGGTAAAAATTTTTCATGGATTATGGGGTCTTTTAAATTTGAATAACATGAACAAAAGTTGTCTGATTGAAGCGGTTTTACAATCTGAAAGGGTTAAGTTCTGATTAAATCGCATTTTAAGCTCATGTTACGTACCAGCATTCCATTATTTTTACTTTGTTATCCCGTAATAATTTATTCTGTTGAGAAAGCATATTCACTTCGTATTCAAATGAATTTTTAACTCAAATTTGAACTGACGGGTGGACTTTCTTTCTGAACTCGAAAGTTGTACCAATGATTTTATTTTCAAAGAGAAGCCGCGATTGGAGCCACAAGCAAGGATCACACTAGATCAAGTTCAGGTCTCTTCCCCGAAATAGAAAAGGCCGATCCATTGAGAATCGGCCTTTATAAATCTTAATTGGGATCTACTATTCGATTCCAAGGTCTTTAAAGCGTTTTTCTAAGCGTTGAATCTGGGCATCGTTTCCTAAATCAGAGTAAATCGCATACAATTCATTTAACACTTCCTCGTCAGATGGATTTAATTTCTCTGCCTGTACCCAGTATGGCAATGCAACTTTCAATTTCTCCACATATACAACATCCAACTCCATTTTTTTCTTCTTTTCTGCTGCAGTAATGCCTAATGCGTTAATCTGCCGCTTAATTATCTTAGCATCTTCACTTACAAGCTTTGCCAGATAACGCTGTGCCTCGAAATATTTCGGATCAATTTTAAGGGCATCTTCAAAGTTTTTTCTGGCATCGGCTAAATTATTCTGCCCCGTATTGATGTAGCCCATCAGGAAATGCAACACTTTATTATTCGGATCCTTCACGATCGCCTGCTCCAGTCCTACCTTAGCTTCATCCTCCTTTTTCAGAGCCATGAGTATCTCAATCTCAACGAGTGAAAATTGCTCCACACCAGGAAACGATTTCTTTCCTTCTCTGATTACCTGAAGTGCCTTTTCCTTGTCAGCCTTGGGGCCATCATAAATTCGATATAGCATAAAATAAGACTCTTTGACCTTATCACCGTTCCCTCCCATGCCAACAACCTTGTTTGCCGCAGCAATTGCAGTATCGTACTTTTCAGCACTCTGTGCTGCAATGGCAAGAACGTAATAAGCTAATGTGTCATTGCTGTACGAGGTCATGGTGTTCTCAAATACAAGTTTTGATTTTTCAATCTTATCAATACTGCTTAAATAGTCAGGTTCATCCTGCTGAACAAATCTAATTCCCTGATCCAGGTAATAATTGCTCAGTCTCTCTACCTGTATAGCTTTTGTATTATTAATTGCAGAGGCAATGTCATTTGGATCATTGATAAAGTATTCCTTTCCACCCGTAGCCATCTGATCCGCCTTTTTGAAGGATTCAATTGCTACCTGCAATGGATTTGGGGACAATGATTTAAACTTTTCATTGGAAGTCGTATCCAGACTCGCGTAAATTAAACCCCGGTAATACCATGTCTTCCCATCTCCCATTGTTTTTTCATAGGTTGTGGCGGCATCAATCATGTCTTTGGCCTCCGCAAGTTTCCCCTCCTGCCACAACGACAGTGCTTTGTTAAGATTTGGTTTAACCGGCTTCTGTGCAAGAACAATTACCGGAATCATTAATAAAATCAAAATAACTTTTTTCATCTCAAACTTAGGTTTAGTGGTTATTCTTGTTGGTTAGTTTCATCTTCAATTTTTTGAATTTTCTCAACGGAGGATATCCGATCATCGTCATTCAGTTTAATCAGTCGCACACCTTGTGTAGCCCTACCCATGACTCTCAATTCTTCTACCTTAATGCGTATCGTTATACCCGAACGGTTGATAATCATAAGTTCATCCTCATCTGCAACCTGCTTAATCGCAACAAGCTTGCCAGTTTTGTCGGTTACATTAATGGTTTTAACTCCCTTGCCTCCTCGCTTGGTTACGCGGTAATCATCGATGGAAGATCGCTTCCCATAACCATTCTCCGAAACGACTAACAAGTTAGCATCCTGGCGGGTAATGCACACCATGCCAATAACTTTATCGACTGGATTATCCAGCGTTACACCTCGCACTCCCGCTGCTGTCCGGCCCATAGGACGCACATCTTTCTCATGAAAATGGACCGCCTTGCCTTCAGATTTTGCTATAATGATATGATTATCACCATTTGTTAATGAGGCATTTAAGAGCTTATCACCTTCATGAATAGTGATTGAGTTTATACCTCCCTGACGAGGCCGTGAATATGCTTCGAGGGCTGTCTTTTTGATGGTTCCTTTTTCCGTACAAAGGATAACGAAATTATTGTTGATGTAGGCTTCATCCTCCAGCGTCTTGACATTAATGATGGCCTTAACAGCATCCCCTGTTTCAATATTAATTAGGTTTTGTACCGCTCTGCCCTTCGATGTTTTATTGCCTTCCGGAATCTCATAAACCTTCTTCCAATAGACCTTGCCTAATTCAGTAAAGATCAGCAGATAGTTATGGGCATGTGCAATGAAAAGGTGCTCGGTGAAATCGTCTTCCTTTGTACTCACCCCGCGTGAGCCAATTCCTCCCCTTCCCTGTGTTCGATACTCGGAAAGTACGGTTCGTTTAATGTATCCCTGATTGGAAATGGTGATCACCATCTCCTCGTTCGGGATCATGTCTTCGACCGTGATGTCTTCTTCCGTGTGCATGACTAACGTCCTGCGCTCATCACCGTAGCGTTCTCGTATCTCAGCCAATTCGTCCTTAATAATTTTCATCCGCAGTGGCTCATTGGCAAGAATCTCCTTCAACCGTCCAATTAATTCCATCACCTCTTTATATTCTTGCTGTATCTTATCACGCTCAAGACCGGTCAGGCGTTGTAAACGCATTTCAAGAATAGCCTTCGACTGGATTTCGGACAGACCGAAACGTTTCATTAACTCGCCTTTGGCCGTTTCCGGATCTTTTGATGCCCGGATAAGTGCAATTACCTCATCCAGGTTATCGAGTGCGATCAAATAGCCTTCAAGGATATGCGCGCGTTTTTCTGCTTCTGATAATTCGTATTTCGTCCTGCGTACCACCACTTCGTGGCGATGCTCTACGAAATATTTAATCAAGTCTTTCAGGTTAAGAGTTTGCGGTCGTCCTTTTACGAGCGCCACATTGTTAATTCCAAAAGAAGATTGCAGCGCAGTGAATTTGAATAAACTGTTGAGGACTATATTCCCAATGGCATCTTTCCTTAAATCATAAACAATCCGCAGGCCATCACGATCCGATTCATCGCGGATATCGGAGATTCCCTCTATCTTTTTCTCGTTGACAAGCGCTGCAGTCTTTTCAATCATCAGGGCTTTGTTGACCTGATACGGTATTTCTGTAACAATGATCTGATCGCGACCATTGGGCGTGGTTATGATTTCAGCCTTTGCCCGCACAACTACTTTTCCCCTTCCGGTACGATACGCTTCGCGCACCCCCCCTACTCCGTAGATGATTGCACCTGTTGGAAAATCGGGAGCTGTTACAAACTTCATCAACTCTTCGATGGCTATTTCATTGTTATCGATGTAGGCAATAATCCCATCGATCACCTCACGCAGGTTGTGAGGAGCCATATTAGTGGCCATGCCAACTGCAATTCCCGATGCTCCATTAATTAATAGATTAGGAACTTTGCTGGGAAGAACCGTTGGTTCGGTATTCTGATCGTCATACGTAGGTTGGAAGTCGACCGTATCTTTATTGATATCTGCTAATATCTCTTCGGCAAACCTGCGAAGCCTGGCTTCGGTGTAACGCATGGCAGCCGGTGCATCTCCATCTACTGATCCAAAGTTACCTTGTCCGTCAACTAACTGGTAGCGCATCGACCAGTTTTGGGCCATCCGTACCATCGTATCATAAATAGAGGCATCACCATGCGGATGGTACTTACCCATTACATCCCCGACAATTCTGGCCGATTTCTTATAGGCTTTATTATAGTTTACTCCTAACTCGAGCATGCCGTACAGCACCCTGCGATGAACGGGTTTGAGCCCGTCACGTACATCGGGTAACGCCCTTGAGATGATTACCGACATCGAATAATCGATGTAAGCACCCCTCATTTCATCTTCAATGTTAATTGGAATTATACTCTGTCTGCCTGGAGTCAGGCCACCGGTTTCTTCGGCCATTCAAATGTTATTTATATTCGGAAATCAGCTCTTTTTAGAGCTCGGCAAGATACCAAATTTTCGTTGAAAACTGGTCGAAATTAAGGCTTTAGTAAGGATTTAATTTGCGTTTATTTTTGCCCTTATACTTGATCAGCTCGGGATAGTTTTCGCCATGATGCGGGTTCTGTTTTTTGTAAAACGGGTGGGCTCTGCTCCTGTACTCTTTGTTACCATGGGCATGATTAATTTGTGCTCTGCACTGCTTCTGAAAACATCTTCTTAACTCAGGTATCCGGTAGGTTGCCCCGATGTTGACATAAAAGGCATTAAACTTATGTTTAATGCTTTGACCTGTTTCGGATACGTTAAGGTCATAACTTTTTATCTCATACGATGGACGAACAAATAGCCTGAAGTATTCTGACATTTCGCGTTCTATTGTAGCTCCCAGATTTATGAACACGCCCTTCGTGATTTGACTTTTATCGAATTTTTTTCCAAGGCTATATCCCCCAATGTTAGCATCCACGGTCAATACGTATTGATTATATCGGTACACCGATGCACCCAGTAGCAGGAAATACTTCTTCAAAAAGAAACTTGATACATCAGGCGAGAAACTATTAATGTCATTACCAAAGCTCAGCGGCTTGAAGTCATTCACTTTTGTAAACTCAAAAGAATAACCACCACCAATCCGGTATCGATTCATAAATTCAACATGAACCGTGGCCCTCAGGGGAATATTAAACGACTTGCTCTTAAATCCAATATCCGCAGTATCAGAATTCACAGCAAAGTTGGAGGGATTCAAGACTAATGTATCTGTAACTATTTGATTGAACCAGTTTGTAAGTCCCAAGCTGGGTTGGCCAGGATCAAACACAATTGGCTGGCCTGCCGCAGGCTGGTAAATTCCAAAACCATCAAGCTTATGCTTAAATGTGGTAGCTCCGTATCCTGTACTCAAACCAAAATGCAGTTTGCTCAGAATAGCGCGTAGTGATCCTGACTTTTGCCTTGTTACATAGAAATGATCAAGTGGTATACTGGTACCCTTCTCTTTGTCGTTCTGTGCAACAGCAACAAAAATGCCTGAAAGGCAGAAGAGGAAGGTTAGTATTATACAGGCACGGTTCAGTGGATTGTGGTTTTAGTTAAAGATTAAAACTCTCATTATCTGTTTATTAAATCTACCACATGCAGGCTCCAAAAATAGCTAATTTTGCTGATTATTTTATTAATACCGCGCTACGGGCATTGATTCCAACGATGAAAACGTGTGAAAAAGTGTTTGCCCTTTCTTTGCTTCATAACTAAAAGAGTGCCTCCCTCCTACACCATCATGCGTTCGCAGTACAAAAGTAGTTTCGTTAGTACCTTCTTTCATGGGTACACGGGCATAAGAAATACTGTGGGGCAAAGTTTGCCAATTGCGCGTGTCAGCTTTTTCGGTCATCGCATTCACTGCACCAAGCAAGGCACCAAAGCCTTTGTCTTCCTTTCGCGCAGCATGTTCAGTGGCCTTCTTCAACGCAGCCCGAAGAAGACTCTTACTGAATTCCAGTGTCATACGTTCCTGCAAACTTTTAAACGCAATTTTATTGATATCCTCCGCTAATTCGATGGGGTATTCTACTTCATTTACTTCAATTGAAGCCGATATGAAATAAACAGGCCGCTCAACATACTTTGGGAAAGCCACCCGGAAAGCCTCGAGGTCACTAAGGTCATTTTTCTCATCACGATCATCCACTGAAAAAGGAAAAGTCACAGGCATGTTTTCATTCGAAAAAACGAACAGGTTGTCACCGCTGCGGTTGATTACAAAATTAAAGCTCCACTCATCTTTCACAGGCCCAAGCCCATTGTGCCAGAAGAAAACCAATTCGGCTTCGGTTGGCACAACTTCAAAATCATTCCAACCAAACTTGCCTTTATAGAAATTAAGTTCTTCACTGAAACCCGTTTGCCATGCGCTGACAAGTAGATCTTTTTTCAGCTGATCCGGGGTGTTTACTCCAAAGAGTGGCGCATAATCTTCTTCATAGATTTCATATGCATTTCGATAAGCAATAAAGGCGTTATTCCAATCACCACTTGCCTGGTAGATTATTCCCATCAGGTTGTGGATGAATGCATCACGTTGAAACCGATTGGGAGATTTATATTTATCAGACAATTGCTGTAATCGGATATTCAACCGCTTACATTCTACCAATGCTTCCGCGTATTGAGACAATTTCAAAAAATTGAGAGCTTTGTAATACAATGGGAGCAAATGTTCGTGATCTTCGCCACGATACACGGTGATCATGGGATTGGTAAAATACGATGCGACTTCAGCAGCATAATTGACTTTAAAGTCTTCACCAAAAAGATAAGCTTTTTCAAAAAACTTATTGCTTTCTTCATACTGACCTTTCATAGACAAGAGAAGACCATTGTTGAGGAAATAAAGAAATTTGGTATTTGTTTTAGCGTATTGCTTGTCGTTTTGAAGTTGCTCTAACGCGTGGTCAATATTTCCCTGTTCAAATTCCCGATTGAAATCATAGCTCACTTCATAAAAAGAAGCACAGGCCGAAAACAGGACCATCGTGAATCCGATGATAAGGGTCTTTTTCAGCATAGAAGCAGGGAGATCAGTTTTTTACAAATTTCTTTATTTCATTCTGACCATACCACACGCGCTTATTCGTTTCCACGTCAGTAAGAAAAAGTGTTGTAATATAATTAACGACTCTTTTGTTGTTGTAGATATCGGTCTCTGAATTCATTTCTCCAAAAAGCATCACATCCGCACCGATTTCTTTACCCCATTGCGCTACCGTGGCTGGATCTGCAAAGTCCTGTTGCCCCGCTCTCTCCTCACGAAGGTTGTCGCGGAACTCATCTGACTCTACTAACTCCGCTATGCCAGAATTATGAATCACGATTTCAAATTTCTTTACAAAATTCCCCGCATCGATGTGCTCGGTGGTTTTATTCTTGATGGTTCCCACTACGATGACAGGCTTGTGGCCCAATCCTTCTGCATACTTTTTAAATGAATCCGATTCAAAAAGATCATGAATCGCCTGATCGGCTACTTTCCTTGAATCGCTGTCGTTCCAGCGTCCGCTTAAATCAATTTGAGTATTGGGATCAATCCGGGATACCGTACGAGCGCATGAGAATAGGATCAACAGCAGAAAGAGCGAGTTATATCGTTTCATAAAATGGGGTTTCGTTAACCAAGAAAATCAAAAACCTTGCCGTTTTACAGCGCTTTAAGCTGTGAAATAACAGCAGTGGGATTGGCAGCACTGAATACAAAATTTCCAGCTACCAGCACATCGGCTCCAGCTTCCATCAACGGCTTTGCGTTTTGAAGGTTTACCCCTCCGTCAATTTCAATCAAAGCATTTGATCCCCTTTGGCTAATCAGGGTTTTCAGGGTTTTCACTTTTTGATATGTATGCTCTATAAATTTCTGACCACCAAATCCCGGGTTTACTGACATCAAACAAACCAGGTCAATATCTAAAATTATACTTTCAAGTTCCAAAACGGAGGTATGAGGATTTACGGCTACCCCTGCTTTACAGCCCAAGGCTTTTATTTGCTGAATATTCCGATGCAGATGCTTGCAGGCCTCTACATGGACAGAAATGACCTCTGCTCCTGCTTTATGAAATGCTTCTACGTAACGCTCTGGCTCAACAATCATCAAATGCACGTCCATCGGTTTGCGTGCGTGTTTTTTAATAGCCTCTACTACGGGCAATCCCATCGAAATATTAGGCACGAAAACTCCATCCATAATATCAATGTGAAGCCAGTCGGCCTGGCTGTCGTTGATCATTTTTACTTCGCGTTCCAGATTAGCGAAATCGGAAGCAAGAATAGAAGGGGCCACTATCGGACTTTTCATTGTTCAATTTAAGAAGTCAAAAATAACTTAATTTTCATTGAAAGACTTAGAAAGCCTATTCGAGCTTAAGAATCTTATGAACAGATAGTTGACTGCCTCTCATGCATCGGAGCAAGTAGAGGCCGGGCTTGTGGCTGGATAAGTCTATTAAAAATTCTTTTTCGTTGACCGGCACCGCCTTGACATAACTCACCGATCCTCTGGCATCAAAAAGTTCAATCCTAATTTTTTCAGATTGTGAACTGCCTAAGAATTCAATCTTCACTTGATTCAAAGTAGGATTTGGAAAAACGGAGATAAAGTCTGCAGGTTCTTCAGAATCGATTGCCGTAATAACGAATGTGAAGTTTGGTATTCCATATCCCAAAAAATTGTCGGGGTTGTTCGATTGACTTGCTCTATTACGAATAGTATCTAACAATTCCTGAGCGCTTAATTCAGGAAACATCTGCCAAATACCGGTTACGAGAGAAGCAATAAGTGGAGATGCATACGAAGTTCCATTCCCCGTAGCAATATTCCCGCTGCTATTAATGAGGCTTACCAGACTGCCGAGTGCTACTACATCGGGTTTGATTCTGCCATCGAAAGACGGGCCTATTGAACTGAAAGATGTAATCACACCAGCACTTGAAACTGCCCCCACCGACAAAACACTTTCACCGTCAGCAGGTGCGCCAATGGTTGTTGGTACTGCACCACCTTCATTTCCTGCACTCACTACCACTGCGATGCCTTTGCTTGATGCTATTTCAGCTGCGCGTGTAATAATTGCTGTTTGTCCATCCATATCATCAACCGAGTAATCCATGTTCGAATCATCGAACAAACGGTAACCTAATGATGTATTAATCACATCAACACCCGCACTGTCGGCACGCTCTGCTGCAAAAAGCCAGTTGTACTCCTCTACTCGATATTCAGTAGCAGCATGTTCGGTTATAAAAAGTATAAAGTTTGCTTTGTATGCTCCACCGATAAACGAATCAGGGATATATGCTCCCATTATTGAAAATACATGTGTACCATGACTATCCTGGCTAAACACATTTGATCCACCAGAAACAAAATTATAGGATGTGGCTGCATCAAATCTGGATTCATTAAAGATGTGTTGAAACGGAGTTGCCGTGTTAGCACCAGGAAATCCTGCATCCATAATAGCAATCAACTTTCCTTCACCTTTGTAACCGGCAATGTGCATTTCATCAATACCTAACATGGAAAGCTGAACATCCGTTACACCTGCACTTTCAGTCACGTCTTTAAATTTTCCTGAAGATCTAATTCTTCCTGAGGGTCGCGCTCCTGGTGCAACAAGTTCAACAGAACTCACACTTAGCAGGGCCTCCAATGTTGCTTTCAATGATTGATCACACTCCACCAACACACCGTTCATCCACTTGGTCCTGTATAAAACTGTTGCTCCGGTATTACGAACATCTTCTACATACAATGGCGTTACAGGAAGGTCTTGCTCAATGACACCAATATTTTGATTACTTCTTCTTTCGAGTGCGCGTTCACTTAAAAAAGTTTCTGGATTTGAAGTTGTATGAGGTGTACCGGATTTGTCATTAAAAAAAACCATGTACCGATTTACCTGGGCTTGTGAAAAGCCGGTGGAAAAGACAATAAATAATAACGTTAGTTTAATTCTGCCCATACTCCTTCAAGACCTGCCAATACTCAATACCGTCATTTATAATTTGTTGTCCGAAACAAGGTACTTCGTCACAATAATTCAAGACGATGCGCTTTTTGTAAATCAATCCCACATCTCGTCCATATACTTCTTCGCGTTGGTCGCGTATCAACTCATTTAATTCGTCTTCCTGGCTGATAACCAACACATCGTTAAACTCCAATTCAGTATCTAATTCGTATGACCCTCCTGCACTTTCAATTATATACGAATCCGCTTCAAGCGAGTTAAGCACATTGCCATTCCATTCATTATTTTTAGAAGCCGGAAATGCAATCCGCACAAAGGGGATATTACCTTCAGTTAACACAGCATATAGATCATTTGTTCGGGCCGACCAAGCTTCCTGAAACTGCCATGGATCACTTTCACTTGATCGCGTACTTCGGTGAATAACAAAAGTAAAACCGTCTTCCTGATTGGCAAATGAATCTACTACTTCAGTTTTCAATTCATATATGAACGATTCTGGTGGGTCTAATTCGGTGTACACATTTTCTTCAACGGTATATATCTGATAGAATCCTGTCCGAAGAGGAAAATATGCCACATCCAAATCTTGTTTTTCGGGTTCCCCATCACCGCAACCCGACAAAATCACCAGCCCTATCAACAAATACGTAACAAATTGTTTCAAATTATCAGCTGTTTTTGGTAAATCCGCGCTCGCAATCAAACGTAAGCAATGTCAAAGTTAATTCTTTCTGTATAATCTGGTATGGCGCTGAAAACATTGGTTAAAGTTGGTAAGATATCAAACTTGAGTGACGCACGCTATTGTTCAGGCATGAGTGTGGACATGCTTGGGTTCAGTGTAGTGGCGGGGCAAAGTCACTATGTAAGTCCGGAATTGTATAAAGAAATCAGGGGATGGTTCTCAGGGCCAGCCATCGTGGCAGAAGCCTATGGACTACAAAAGGGGGAAGATCTTTCATATATCCTTCAACATTATGCGCCCGATTTCATTGAACTAGCGGTTGAAGACTTACTAAAAATACATTCGCCCTACTCAACCTTCATTCTTTCAAGCACTTTTGAAGAATTGACAACACAAGGGAGTTTGTTAGCTCCTTTCAGGAACCAAATTTCAAAAATAATTATACCCGCTTCTACGGAGAATAAAGCAATTGATGAAATCGCTCGTAGTTACAAGGTTTTGCTACAGGTAGATTCAACAACTTCTATCCACACGTTGCTGAGTAATCCAAGCGTCAATGGGATTGTTTTGCAAGGGAGTATGGAAGAGAAGCCCGGGCTAAAAAATTATGATTCGCTGTCAATCATTTTGGAACAGCTGGAGATTTTGAATTAACCCACGTCAAAACGATAGTGATTGGTATCGGTTCGATGGATCATGTTTAACCCTGTCTTCTTTATCAAACTTTGAATGTATGCATCAATGGATGTATCGAGCATGTAAATTTCTGAACCCCATAAGTTATTCAACAGGTTTTCAAGTGTAATTTCTTTTTTCGGGTTCTGCGCAAAGAAAAAAAGTAACTCAAATTCCGGCTGACTTAGCGAAACTTCATCCGTACCAATCCTGACAGAATGCGACTTACGTTTAACTACCAAATTACCCACCTTAAGTTCACGTAAACTTTTGCGGATGATGAATTTTCTTTTCAACACCGTGCTAATTTTATAGGTCAGGGCTCGTAGTCCAATAACTTTTTCAATGTAATCATCTCCCCCGGTGTCCAGGGCAGCTTGCTGAAAATAGGATTCTGATTTAGCCGTAAGAAAAAATATATACGTATCCTGAAATTGTTTCATGCTCCTGAACTCGCGACAGAGTTCAATGCCATTTGGGTGTGGCATCATGATATCCAGAATAATAAGATCAGGTAAAAATTTTTTTGCCACTTCGATGGCCTGGTGGCTGTCGTCAAGCGTTTTTACTTTGTAACCTTCTTTCTCAAGGTTATACTCCAGCAGATCAAGGATATCGTAATCATCATCCACCACCAGCACACGGTACTTTCTTTCCTTCATTGCAAAAGTAATATAGGGAGCAATGTAAGGGTATAACTTTACCTGAGTTTTTCCGGTACATTATTGATCCATAAAAAAACAGGTAGCCTACGCCTATAGCGTAACACAAGGGTAACTTAAAACCCACCGAGCTTCAAGGCATGCTCAACAGCTTTCCGCGTGGTGTCAGGATAACTGATTTCTACCGGCTTGCCGGTTTCAATCCACTCATTAATCTTCTCCAATCTCTTCTTCTTTACATTCTTAAGCACAGGTACGCCAATCTCACGCAGGGCTTCAGCATTGTAGTACTGCTCATACTGCTTTTTCATAGGTACAACAAGTAGTTTCTTACCCAGAAATAAGGCTTCTGCAGGCGTTTCAAATCCAGCACCACATAACACACCCTTGGAAGATACCATGCTGGCAACAAACTCCTCTTTATCTACTGGATAAACAGATAACTTCCCAATATGGTAGGATTTTTTGGCGTGTTTGGAGAAGATATGCCACCGGGTATGCGGTATTTCTGCTAATAGAGGAACAAGTTTCCGGTCATCATAGGCGGGTAAATACACTGTATAATGCTCTCCATTTTCAGGTTTAGCCTCCCGAATAGCAGAACGTATGACGGGTGTGTAAATGTTTTTATCAAACCGCGCAAAGTGAAAGCTCACAGCAGCTTCTGTTGGTGCATAATTTTTTAGGATCCACTCACCTACCGGGTCGAAATGCTTTGGTTGAGGAACTTTGCTTGACAACAAAGCCGATTGATGGCTCAGGGATACACAAGGAACCTCTTTTTTACGTGCGGCCCATGCCGAAATAGGCTCAAAATCGTTAATAACTAAATCATACTTTTCAACCGGAAAACTTTTGATTTCACTATACACGCGTTTTGAACTGTTCTGCTTAAATGTTTTTAAAAAATCAATGCCTCCCGATTTTCCAAAAAAGAAACTAAGACCCCTCGATTTGTACTTCAGAGGAAATGAAAGTTTGATATCAGCTTGGGCACCACTTACGAATATGTCAAGCTTTCCATACTCCTTCAGCACCGGAATGACATCTTCTGCACGGCTAATATGCCCGTTTCCTGTTCCTTGTATCGCGTATAGTAGCCTCACTTTTTTTTCTCTAAAAATTCACTGACCAGGTCACGGAAAATTTCATCGTTATCCAACTTATCACGGAGACGCTTTGGCAATTTAATGGAATTCGCGAATGGATCATCTTTATACCGGTAAATACTCCACTTGCTTTCATTAAATTCCAAGGATGTTAAATTCTCAACCCAGTCGCCTGAATTCAGGTACATCACGGAGCCCTTATCGGTTTCCACTTTCTTCATCTCCGGTTGGTGTATATGACCACAAATCACGTAATCATATTCGTTGGAGATCGCGATATCAGCAGCGGTCTTTTCAAAATTATTAATAAACTTAACGGCTGTTTTCACACTATCTTTAACTCTTTTAGAAAGGGAGATTTTTTCGCGGCCAACTTTCTCTAGACACCAGTTTACAAATGTGTTGATTAAGATAAGCGTATCGTATCCGACCGCGCCTAGTTTGGCTAACCATTTTGAATAACGCATGGTCACGTCAAATACATCACCATGAAAAATCCAAGCACGTTTTCCGTTTAATCGCAGAACAGCTTTATTATCAATCCGAAACGAGCCAAGTTTGAAGCCTGCAAACTTGCGAAGCATCTCATCATGATTGCCAGGTAAGTAAGTGATCTTTGTTCCTTTCGCAAGCAATCCTGTAATGTGTTTGATCACTTGCATGTGCGACTTGGGCCAATATCGTTTACTAAACTGCCACATGTCGATGATGTCACCGTTTAAAATAATTCGATCGGGCTTGATTGTTTTCAGGTAGCGGAGAAGTTCTTCTGAGTGGCATCCGTAGGTGCCCAGGTGAATATCGGAAAGTATAACGATCTCTACCTTACGCCTTTTTCTTTTACCCATGCTTAGTAATAGGAAATCCTGAAAGCAACGCTCCCAGGAAAACCTAAATCTATGAAGAAGTTCTACTGATACAAATGTAAGTTCAGGCTATTACCCCTGTTTCATTGGGTTATTATGTAATTGTTACTAACTAATTTGGGCTTGGGACATGGGGTCAGCCAGTAAGATTGTTTGTAAATTGAAAACGAAGATATTTAATCTTTTCACCCTTGGAGGCAAACTCATCTTCGTATCGGGTACGTATGTCGAAACATTCTGGTCGGAGTACAGAGTTATAAACATCATCTGTGAATTTCAAATCCGCAATGTCCTTTCTGGCTTGCAGTTCCTCCAATGAATATTCATACAATCCGGTGTTATCCGTTTTTAATCTTACGTAGCCACCTGGATTTAACAGTCGTTTATAAATTGCTAGAAACCGCGGACTTGTCAATCTTCTTTTAATATCGCGTTTCCTCGGTCGGGGATCAGGAAACGTAATCCATATTTCATTTACTTCTCCATCTTCAAAGAAGTTTTCGATCAATAAAATCATGGTGCGGAGAAATGCTACATTACTCAGGTTATCCTCTTTTGCTCGAAAACTTCCTTTCCATATCCGTTCCCCTTTAATATCAACACCGATGTAGTTATTATCCGGAAATAATTTAGCAAGCCCTACCGTATATTCTCCTCTGCCACAAGCAAGTTCAAGGGTAATCGGATTACTGTTTTTGAAGAAATCTTCACTCCATTTTCCTTTTACATAATGATAGATTTCTTTAGAAGGTTCTATCACATTAGGTTGACCTTCAATCTCCTTAAACCGTTCAAGTTTTCTTTTCACAACGTATTAATTTCTGCTACAACAAACGTGCTGCCTCCAATAAAAATAAAATCATTCGGGCTGGCTAATTGACTGGCTTTTTCAATGGCTTTATTTACATCTACAATCACCTCACCTTTTAGATCAAATCGATCAGCATTTTCTTTTAATATGTATGCATCCATAGCCCTTGGTATATTCGCCTGGCAAAAATAGTAATAGGCTTTTTTCGGCAGCAAACAGAGAATTTCGTCAGCTTCCTTATCCTTCACCATCCCCCATACAATAAAGAGTTTGTCAAACTCCTGCAGATGAATCTGCTTCACCACTTCACGAACACCTGCAGTATTGTGCCCGGTATCACAAATCATCAGGGGTTTTTCGCTAAGTTCCTGCCATCGGCCCTTTAAACCGGTTTGATCTACTGTTTTCTCCAGGCCGTGAATCAGCTTTTCAAAAGAAATCTGAAACCCATTCTCGGTCAATACATTAATAGTTTTTAAAACTCCAGCGAGGTTGTTGAATTGATAAATTCCTTTTAATGGAAGCGATAACTGATTGATAAATTGCTCTTTATCTTGGTGAACATTAAGTCTATTTCCACTTTCTTCAACACTAACGCCGAATTAAGAAAACGCTATTGGCTCTTTCGGATGATGAATTCCGCAGGTCTCAACAGTTTTGGGACTAAAATGGCTGAACTTTCTTTACGCTTTCATTTGCCAGTGCAGTGGGCGATTAAAG
>JANNQJ010000084.1:0-2930 GCA_031400675.1 Cyclobacteriaceae bacterium | reverse complement strand
GTGCTCAATCAAGCAGTAAAAAGAAATTTAAAGCGTTTCCCGTCTGATTTTATGTTTCACCTTTCCCTAGGTGAATGGACCGAGGTATTGAACTCATCACAACTTGTGACGAGTTCCCGAAAACATAGGGGGCTAAAGTATTTACCCTTTGCATTTACCGAGCAAGGGGTTGCCATGCTGTCCAGTGTTTTAAAAACCAAAAAGGCCATTGACGTGAATATTGCTATCATGCGAGCTTTCGTAGTGCTCCGGCAACATCTTACAGATTACAAGGACTTGAAAGAAGAGATCGCGATTCTTGAGAAGGAAATGAATCGTAAGTTTAAGGACATCAATGAGGCATTACACTATTTACTCAGTCCAAAAGGAAGACCTGTTGAAATAGGGTTTAAACAGAAAGGCAGAAGTCAACGAAAATGAACGAATCCTTCCTTCACTACATATGGCAATTCCAGTATTTCAAAAAAGATGATTTAAGGACATCAGAAGGAGAGGCTTTGCAGATATTTCAACCGGGTATGCGAAATTCAAATGCAGGCCCTGATTTCGAGGAAGGAAAAATTAGGATTGGGAAACTGGAGTGGCGCGGGAGCATTGAAATACACATCAACGCCTCCGGCTGGAACGACCACCATCACAGCGATGATCAGGCTTATGAAAAAGTAGTATTGCATGTGGTTTGGGAAAATGATAAACCCATTCAACGAACCGATGGAAGCATGATGCCAACACTGGAATTGAAATACCGGGTGGATGTAACGTTGTGGAATCGCTATAAAAAACTATTCACAAGTGTGGAAGCAATTCCATGTGCTAACAGTTGGTCTAAAGTCGCGAATATCACGAAGCTTTCCATGCTGGAAAAAACTGTGATACAGCGCCTGGAATCTAAATCAGAATTGGTTAAAGCCCTTCTATTGAAAAACAATAACGACTGGGAAGAGACCTGCTACCAGCTATTGTGTAAGAATTTTGGATTTAAGGTTAATACAGAGCCCATGCTACAATTAGCACAGGTACTGCCGTATAAGACTCTGCTTAAACATCTTGATAAGTCAATTCAGATTGAGGCATTGCTATTCGGACAGGCAGGATTTTTAGAAAAGGTAAAAGAAGATGAGTACACCGCTGTGTTGAAGAGGGAGTATAATTTGCTGGGTAAAAAGTATAGCCTTAAAGCCATCCAGATGAATGTGGTTCAGTGGAGGTTTCTTCGTTTACGTCCCGCTAATTTTCCAACCGTGCGGTTAGCACAACTTGCTTCACTTTTATCCTCACAAAAAAATTTGTTTTCTAAAATGCTTGAGTCTACTTCGTATAAGCATCTTACGGGTTTTTTAGAAATAGAGCAGTCGCAATACTGGCAGCATCATTATCAGCTTGGTAAGAAATCCAAAACCGTTGTCCCTTCATTTGGCAAGTCCAGTGTTCAAAACATCATGATTAATACGATTACTCCATTGCTCGCAGCTTATGGTCAGTTGCATGCTGAACAAGTTCTTCTTGCTCGCGCTGTAGAAATACTTCAGCACATTCCTGCGGAGAATAATAAAATTATCAGGGAGTGGTCGGGGCTTGGTTGTAAAGTGACCTCCGCATTTGATTCACAAGGGCTTATTGAATTGTATAATTCATATTGCATGAAGCGCAGGTGTCTGGAGTGTAATATCGGCTTGAACATCATCAAATCTTAAAGGATGGAAACGCTTGTTACCCTTTTGCATATTGTTTTCATCGCCCCGTTCTGTTGGTGGTATTGGAGAAAGCAAGAGTTGCCCATTCGAAAATTTTACTGGCATGCCTTAGCCGCAAAACTTTCAGCAGGCATTTTAGTGGGAATTATTTATGGAATCTCGTATACAACCAGTGATACCTTCTCTATGTTCGAATGGTCTAAAGAACTAAGTCTTCAGGCACGAACTGATTTTTCCGGGTATTTAAATTATTTATGGAGCGGACGATCAGGAGGATATTTTCAGGGTGTTGAGCGAACGCTGTTCTTTGTCAAGATCATGAGCGTTTTTGCACTGCTAACAAATGACAACTATTGGATTTCATCACTTTATCTGTCACTGTTTTCATTTCTTGCCGCTTGGAAGTTGACCAAGGTAATTTGGCTAAGCATTCCTAATCTTGGTATTCCTGCAGCCATTGCTTTTCTGTTTTTTCCATCTTGTGTGTTCTGGGCTTCCGGTATGATAAAAGAATCAATTGCCATGGCTGGATTATTTTTCCTCGCTGCTTTATTTCTTCAGGTATGGTTGAAACAGAAAGTATCGCTGCTCAATATCATATGTGGTGTGATTGCGGTTTGGGTAGTCTGGAATTTGAAATACTATTACATCGGGTTGTTTATTCCAATTTTCCTCGCAACATGGATAGCAAGAAAAATTATTGAGGCGCGCAAGATTGATAGATTTGTCACAGAAGTAACTCTCTGGTTTTCAATTTTGTTCGTGCTGGTATTCATCGGAAGCTTTGCTCACCCTAACTTCTCGTTTCATAAAATACTGGACGTATTAATATCGAACAACATCACATCCGTAGAGGTTTCCAAACCAATAAATATTATTCACTTTTATAGGTTGGAGAACACCTGGTTAAGTGTAGCAATAAATTCTCCATGGGCATTGATCTCTGGCTTTTTTCGTCCATTTGTTTGGGAAGCCGACACCTTGTTGAAATTTATAGTCTCGATTGAGAATTTAGTAATGTTGGTATTGGCTATTATGTCACTTCAGTCAATTGGTGAAATGAGAAATTCGCCTCATCGCTTGCTGATTATAGCATTGCTGGTTTACAGTATTGTACTTTGCTTATTCCTGGCAATCTCAACACCCAATTTTGGCACATTGGTCAGATACCGAATTGGATTTTTGCCTTTCCTTCTCGTATTACTGGTAAACCGACCGGTTGTTGTTAGGACTTTA
>JANNQJ010000083.1:0-2395 GCA_031400675.1 Cyclobacteriaceae bacterium | reverse complement strand
ATCTCAACGAGTTGCTGAAAATCAAGCATGGTGTTTTTCTTTTTCGAGGAGCCGTTCAATAGCTTTAGGAGCCATCAAACTTTCGCCTCTTATTTTCTCCTGAAGTTTTAGAAACCCTCCAATGAGTGCCTCCGGCCTCGGTGGGCAGCCTGGAACATAGACGTCCACTGGAATAATTCTATCAACCCCCTTTACTACATGGTACCCGTGTTGCCAGTATGGACCTCCACAATTTGAACAGGAGCCCATGGAAATCACATAACGTGGCTCAGCCATTTGTTCGTACAAGCGTTTGATTCGATCGGCCATCTTAAATGTTACTGTTCCCGCCACAATCATCACATCGGCTTGTCGCGGTGACGAACGCGGTGCCATCCCAAACCGATCCATGTCATACACGGTTGTACCGGTGCTCATGAATTCAATGGCGCAACATGCCAGGCCGAATGTCATCGGCCACATAGAGGATAGACGAGCCCAATTGAGGAGGTCATCTACTTTTGTAATGATTACGCCACCATGTTCAAACCGTTGATCTAGTAAACCCATTCTTTTGTAATTATCTGTTTAAGGTATAGGGTATAAGGTTCTACCTCATATCCCTATACCTTATATCCTTTATTTGTACTTTTCATTTATCTTATTGTAAAGTTCTTTAGGCACAATCGGTTTATAATCGGTTAGTTCTTGTTCGGGTTTCACCCAATCCAATAAACCGTTAACCCAGGCATACGCTAGTCCCAATGCCAACACGAAAATAAAAATCAACATCTCTGCAAACGAGAACCATCCCCAGAGGCCACCGGTTTCCTCAATCAGTTCTTTTCTTGCAAAGATGGTTGCCCACGGAAAAAGAAACACTAATTCAACTTCAAATAAAATGAAGATTAATGCCACAATATAAAACCTGATGTTAAATTGAGTCCAAGCAGAGCTTACGGGCTCTTCGCCACTCTCGTAGGTCGATAACTTTTGTGCGTTGGGGCGGTTGGGGCGAATAAGTTTTGAAACCAGAAAAGCAACTAGAATAAAAACAACTCCGCCAATCAGGAAGAGTAACACTTCACCAAACTCAGAAATATATTCTTGGTTTACAGGTTGACCCATGAACCAAAGATAAAGAAAGGAGAGTCAATTTTTATCTTTGCGTAATGCATGGCTGAATATTGTTAATCCTGTAAAGGCCTTTTCTTAATCATACCTCCTTTAATGTCATTTACACTATTCTCTACCATAAAGGCATGCTCGTCTATCTTGGCAATTTCTGTCTTTAGTTTTTGCAACTCCAGCCGGGTGATCACGGAATAGATTACGTCATAATCATCAGTCTGATGGCCTCTTTTACCAAAGCCTCCCTTTCCACGAAGTACAGTTATCCCACGACCCATTTTCTCTGTAATAGCTTTCTTAATCTCATCGCTGTGTTCCGAAACGATCATCACGCTGGTATATTCTTCAATACCGTGAACCACAAAGTCAACCGTTTTAGAAGCCACCAGGTAGGTAAGAATTGCATATAAGGCAGTTTCCATGTTGATGAGGTATGCGGCTACCGAAAAAATAACAATATTCAGAATCAGGATAATATCGCCTACTGTAAGAGCGGTTTTCCGACTTGTATAAATCGCCAACACTTCCGTTCCGTCAATCACACTGCCACCCCTGATAGAAAGTCCGATGCCTAGTCCAAGAAAAAAACCCCCAAAAAATGAAATCAAAAGCTTATCATCCGTGATGAGCGGAAAATGAATAAACTCAAGGCAGACCGCCAGCACAATAATGGCCACTAATGTTTTAAGGGCAAAAATTTTAGATACCTGTGTATAGCCAATATAGATGAAGGGCAGGTTAATGATGATAATCAAATAGGAAAGGTCAATTCCAGTCAGAACGTTTGTCAATAATGATATACCAACCACACCACCATCTAAGAATTTATTGGGCAATAAAAAGCTTTCTAACCCAAATGCAGCAGACATCACACCCAGGGAAATAAAAATGGTGTCCTTAATCATCCGCTCAATGTTGATCCTGCGGATGCGAAGAGCGTTCAGTTTAAGAAATCGCTGTTGGGTACTCATGAGGGTAAGATACAAAAAAAGCTCTGACCGCAGTCGGAGCTTTTTACAAAGTGGAGTCGTTAGTTACTTGTGGAGTCGGAGGGAATTGAACCCTCGTCCAGAGAAGATAAAATCATACGTTCTACATGCTTAGTTGACTTTGATTGTCGGGAATGTGAAGGCAGGCAACAGCCTAACAAATTCCGTAGTTACTGAGTCTTAGCCGCGCTTAGCAACATCGCACGGAGCAGTTCTTACATTCGACACCGCTATACCAGTACCTGCAGAACATTGGCACTGAGCGATGATGGCTTTCCCGATCTTATCGGGACAAG
>JANNQJ010000082.1:0-11650 GCA_031400675.1 Cyclobacteriaceae bacterium | reverse complement strand
CTCCCAAGCCATTGATTTTCGAGTGCAGGATATTTTCTGTCTTCAGTTGTGGGTCAGTACGGTAGTAAAGTTTCGATACATTTTCTGAAATAAACATGGGCAGGATTGGCTTGCCATCTTCACCCGCAATCCGGTCAATGCTATCCAACACTTGAGTAATCTTTTGCATTACCTTTTTCTGTCGGAACTTATCCGACATGTTGTCAAGAGCGATTTCTATTTTTGTATAAGCCTCGCTCTCATACGCGGAGAGCCTCCTCTTGTCGTGTTCGTCTTTATTATCCCCTACGCTTCGTAAAATAGTAAACGCTGGATTCTCTCCAGCATGAACTATAGCTTCTTTCAACCGGGTAGCTTCTTCTACTAATTGAAAATTAATAACCTGTGTGGTTCCTTTTTTAACAAATTTCGCCCGGGTTTTATACCCTACATAGCTGGCAAGTAACGAATCGGAAGGAGTTTTTGTCTTGATTAAATACTTACCATCAAAGTCAGTAGTCACACCAACAGAAGTGCCTTTCAAAAGCAAGTTTGCAAAAGGGATAGGATCGCCCGAACCAGCATCCGTTACCTTACCACCGATAATAGTCTCCTGTGCATTACCCGTAAAGGATACAAGCAATAAACACATCAACGAAAAAACCAGGAATAATTTTGACCGGCAGTTGCGATTCACAATCAACATTAAACTATAAAAGTAAAAATTAGAAACGGTAAGAAACAGGTTTTGTTACGAGTGGATGATGATCTCTTCTTTCTTTCCCAGAAACCGGGGTGGGGTTTTTAAAACGTATAAATCAAGAACGGCTTTCGTTCGGGCAAAATATTCACGGATTCTCACTTTAAAGGAGACTTCCAATTCAGGCTCTGAGGCAACTACGGCCACGGCCTCTATATCATAATATTGACTAATGAACAACGCCCTATAACTATGAAACGGTTGTGTAATGATGATAATCTTTTCCTGGCCAAAAACTTCTTTGCTTCGAACCACAGAGTCAAGCGTACGTAATCCAGCGTAATCCAGTGTGATAGCCGATACAGGAATGCCTCTTGTTACTAAAGCTTGTTGCATTTTCATAGGTTCGTTGTAAAATTTTGAGCGGTTATCGCCACTTAAAATGAAATGGTCAATCTTCCCGACTTTATACAACTCGGCAGCCGTATCCATTCGTTTCTCAAAAAATTGATTAGGTAGCCCTGCGGTGGTCTTGTGGCTCGTACCTAATACCAACGCCACGCGGTGATCGGGAAGTTTATCGTATGCAGACAACACATTAGCCTTCGTGCTGCTGACAACCCAAATATTGGTGATGCAAAAAAACAGGATACCCAGCACGAGTATTAAACCAACAGCCCTCTTCAGCCACTTCAAGAAAGTTTTTTGTAAAGCCAACACCCAAAATTACTGAATTGTACGTAGAAACTCGCGCTCGATTAAATCTGACTTCCGTACAACTTTACGATACCATTGTAACGTTAGCTCCTCTTTCTCTTCATGGGTCAACCCATGCTTCCCGAAATCATGATGGAGCTTAGAAATGAGTGTATTCAAACAGATCGCCACACTCACCGAGATATTTAAACTTTCGGTGAAGCCGTACATCGGGATTCTAACCTTTTGATCGCAATGTGCAAGCGCATAGTCAGAAACACCTTGCAATTCATTTCCAAACATAATGGCCACCTTGCCCTGCGTGATGTCAACATCATGAATGGATACTCCTTCTTCTGCGGGATCAGCTGTGTATACGGTATATCCCTGCTTGCGCAGATGTTGGAGACATACTTCCGTATTATTCGTATCCTTCAATCGATACCGAATCAGGTCCATCCATTTATGAGAGCCTTTCAACACCCTGGTATTCGTTTGATAGGCGCTGGTGTTTTCAACGATGTGGATGTCTTGTACTCCCATACACTCACATGTTCGTACGACAGCGCTGGCGTTTTGTGATTGGTAAATATCTTCCAGCACTACCGTTACATGCCGTGTTCGCAGTGCTAATACTTTCTCAATAAACTCTTTTTTGTGGTCGCTGACGTATTGAGCAAGGTGTTGAACAAGTAAGCGTTCTTTCGAAGTGAGGGTCATATCTCAAATGTAACACGTCATTTCGAAGGAGGTACGACTGAGAAATCCCCAAACTGGTTGTCCCATAGGGGGATGTCTCACTCTGTTCGACATGACGATTAATTTGTAATTAATTCCGTTTACTCAGCTCATCCCTGATTTTAGCAGCACGCTCGTAATCTTCTTTATCGATAGCGTCTTTCAGCAGTTCATGCAGTCGCTCTACAGAATAGTTCTTAAAATCTTCCGTTTTTTTTGTGGAAGCCATTTCCTTCTTTGCTTTCGACTTTGGCTCAGACTTTTTCTGTTCAGCTTCTTCTTCGGCTTCATCCGTAAGTACAATCCCGGCTTCCGCTAAAATATTTTCGTAGGTAAAAATGGGTGAGTCAAATCGTAAACCAATCGCAATCGCATCCGAAGGGCGCGCATCCACTTCCATTTTCTTCAAACCATCTGAGCAAACGATCTTGGCAAAGAATACTCCTTCCTTCAAATCAGAAATTACAATTTCCTCTACCGTAAAATGAAAATTATTGGCAAACGATTTGAAAAGATCGTGCGTCATCGGTCGGTTAGGAATGATCTTTTCAATCTCAATGGCGATTGCCTGTGCTTCAAACATCCCAATGATAATTGGTAGCCTGCGATTGCCTTCAGTTTCACCCAACACCAAGGCGAACGAACTCGTCTGGGATTGACTGGAGGAAAGTCCTAATATTTCAAGTTTTATTTTCTTCACAACTACTTCGCTGCTTTTATCGCCTCGTTCAATTTGGGAAGCACATCAAAGGCATCCCCTACAATTCCGTAATCGGCTGCTTTAAAAAAAGGGGCGTCTGCATCTTTATTGATCACCACAATACATTTCGAGGAGTTAACACCAGCCAAATGTTGAATGGCACCAGAAATACCAATCGCGATATATAACTGCGGACTAACCTTCACACCTGTTTGACCTACGTGTTCGTGGTGAGGTCTCCAGCCCATATCCGATACTGGTTTACTACAACCCGTTGCAGCACCTAATGTTTTAGCCAATGTCTCAAGCGCACCCCAATGCTCTGGTCCCTTCATTCCCCTTCCACCGGATACCACAATGTTTGCTTCGGGTAAAAGTATTTCACCTGTTGCTTTTTCAGTAGATGTGATTTTGGTAACAAAGTCTGCATCTGTAAGAGACACCGCATAATCCGTAACGGACACATTTGCTCCCACTTCTTTTGCCTCCGCAGCGTTCTTCCGGATCGCAATTACTTTTTTCGGATTCGTTAACTCTACCTGAGCGAAGGCTTTGCCCGTATAAATACTTTTCCGTACAGAAAATCCTGCAGAAGTATTGGGCAGCTCCGTAACATTCGAAGCCAGGCTGGCTCCCATTTTAGCAGCCACTCGTGCAGCTACCGGTGTACCGAGTGAAGAGTTCGCGAGGACCAACACATCAGTTTTCTCATCTTCCATTGCTTTTGCAAGCACAGAAGTATACGCTTGTATAACTCCATGACTCAGCCGATCATCTTTTGCATGCAACACTTTTTGGGCTCCGTATTTCCCCAGACTTTCTAACTCTTCTTTATCTACTGCACCCAGGGCAATAGCAGTTACTTGCCCGCCCATTGCTTTTCCGTACGCCACAGCTTCCAAGGAGGTTTTTCTTATTTTTCCTTCCGCACTTTCTGCAAAAACTAATATATTCATGTTAATTCGTTATCCGTTAATCGTTATCCGTTTATTAAAGAACTTTTGCTTCGGTTTTCAATAGCGTTACCAATTCAGAAATATTATCGGCTGAAATCATTTTAACCGAGCCTTTCGGAGGAGGTAATTCAAACTTCTGAAGTTTTACTCCACTGTCGACAGCTTTTGGTTCCACAACTTTCAGCGGTTTTGTTTTAGCTGACATGATCCCGCGCATATTCGGAATCTTCCACTCGGCAATTGGTTCCTGGCAACCTGCTACCAACGGAAGGTTAGCCTCAACATACTCTTTACCGCCTTCAATCTCGCGCGCCATTTTTACCTTGGTTCCGTCAATATCCAGTTTCATAACCGGAGAAACTGAAGGAATTCCTAACATCTCTCCCACAATTCCATGAACAACCCCGCTGTTGTAATCTATAGACTCACGCCCCATTAATATCAAATCATACCCACCGATCTTTGCCTGTTCCGCAATTTGTGATGCTACAAAAAAGGAATCAGTAGGGTCAGCGTTAACACGGATCGCATCATCGGCACCAATGGCTAATGCCTTACGAAGCGTTGGATCGGTTTCGGCCGTACCAACATTTAAAACGGTAACAGTTGACCCGGTAGTCTCTTTCAATTCAATGGCTCGAGCCAATGCGTAATCATCATACGGACCAATAATGAACTGAACACCAGTAGTGTCAAACTTCGTATTATTGTCGGTAAAGTTGATTTTGGAAGTTGTATCCGGAACGTGTGATATACAGACTAAGATTTTCATCGGCTAGATTTCAAACAGGTTATCAATTTGCGTGGCAAAATAGTAAAATTAAATTTTTATAAGGGGTAAAATGCAGCTAAAATATCATTTTTATTCATGAGCCAGTAAATTCGCACCCATGCCTGCAACAAGACTCGAACAACTGCTCCGATTCTACAAAGAAGACCCGAACGATCCATTCTCGCTTTACGGTCTGGCGCTTGAATATCAAAAGTCCGATGTAAATGAAAGCGTGCAGTATTTTGATCAGCTTTTAACAAACTTTCCCGATTACCTGCCAGCGTATTACCATGCGGCTAAATTGAAAGCCTCGCTAGGGAAAAATGAAAATGCTCTCAAAATATATAAACTGGGCATCGACCTGGCTAAAAGTTTAAATGAACGAAAGGCGCAACAGGAATTGCAATCTGCCTATGATGAGTTGGTGTTTGAGATGGAGTGAACTCAGTTTCAGTGTTGATGAAAAATAGGATATTTGCAGGATGGCGAAATTTATTCTGACTCTATCCACCTTCCTAATCTCATTATATAGTGTTGGGCAATCAACCGATTGTGTTTTAAAGAAAGATAAAGACGGCATTAAAGTGTATACGTGTAAGTCCGACACCAGTAAATTCCGATCGTTGCGTGCCGAGTTTATAATCGAAAATACATCAATAGAAGAACTCCAGACATTCATTTTTACCGTTTCCAGGTATGTGCAGTGGCAATACAATACATCTGAAGCTGTTATGCTGAAAAAGATCAATAGTAACGAAATGATTTATCGAGCTGTCATCGATGCCCCATGGCCAGTGGATAACCGTGAATTAATTGTGCAATTCTCAATCGTGATGCATGCTGCCGACTATACAAACTTTTACATTAAAACTATCCCCTACGAATTCCCTGTAGTGGATGATTTGATCCGTGTACCATTTTCTCAGGCCAGTTGGAGTATAACCAAGGTAAACAATTCGCTTCATGTCACGTACCGTATGAACATTGATCCCGGAGGATATGTACCTGCATTTTTTATTAATATGGCGATGGCAGAGGGGCCATATCAGTCGTTCAGGAGCTTGAAGAAATTAATTGAGTCGAAGTAGCGTCTCCTCTTCAGTCGCTCGGCTGAGCCGAGTGACTAGTATTTCCTAGGCCTCTTGCCAATTCTTTTCGGCAAGATGCCGAAAAGAATATTGGTCACTCGGTATAACCGAGCGACTGATTAGGGAAGCAAAGTATATTTCATTTTTCCGCAAAATATCAACGTTTCTTTTATTTGTCCACGACCGATACTTATACAAAATACCTTCAATCATTTTTTTACAAAAAAAAGTTTTGCTTACTAAAAGCAATCAAAACGGCATATCATCTCCACCCTGGGTTGGTGGTTCTTCCTCAGGTCTATTCAGTCGGCTTTCGCGCGTAATCATTCCAGAGAATGGATTGTCGCTCACAACAGGCGCATCAAAGTCGGCAAACTTGGTGTACTTGCCAATGAACTTGAGTTTCACAGTTCCGGTTGAACCGTTTCTGTGCTTGGCAATGATTACTTCGGCCATACCCTGTGTTGGCATGCCTTCTTCATCAACAGTAATCTTGTAGTACTCGGGGCGGTACAAGAACATCACAATGTCGGCATCTTGTTCGATGGAACCCGATTCACGCAAGTCGGAAAGCTGCGGGCGCTTATCACCACCGCGTGTTTCCACACCACGACTTAACTGTGACAGTGCGAGCACAGGCACTGCTAATTCTTTTGCAATACCTTTTAAGGCACGCGAGATGGAAGCAATTTCCTGTTCACGGTTACCGGCACTATCACCACGCATCAGCTGCAGGTAGTCGACAATGATCAGTTCAATGTTGTGTTCAGCTTTTAATCGTCTGCACTTGGCACGAAGTTCAAGAATAGTAAGTGCGGGAGTATCGTCAATAAAAATTGGGGCCGATGACAATCTGTTTGTCTTATGTACGAGTTGCTGCCACTCGAAATCGGCAAGCTGTCCTCTGCGTATCTTCTCCCCTTCCAATTCTGCTTCTGCAGAGATCATCCTGTTCACTAATTGAACCGAAGCCATCTCTAATGAGAAAATAGCTACCGGTCTTTTGAAATCAACCGCAGCATTGCGCATGGCCGAAACCACAAACGCAGTCTTACCCATACCGGGTCGTGAGGCTATGATCACAAGATCAGAATTTTGCCAACCGGAAGTCATTCGGTCGAGCGAAGTAAATCCGGACGGCACTCCTGTGAGTCCGTCTTTATGTTCTTTCAGTTTTTGAAGTTCCTGGATCGCACGATACATGAGGTTTCGCATGTTATCGTAGTTCTTGCGCAAGTTGGAATCGGAAATCGCAAAGATGGATTGTTCTGTTTTATCCAACAGCTCAAACACATCGGTGGTATCCTCGTAGGCATCCTGATGTACTTGTGAGGCAATCTGAATCAAGTCACGCTTGATCGCCATTTCAATGATCACACGTGCGTGATATTCCATGTTGGCCGCGGAGCTAACCTTGGAAGTAAGTTCAGCGATGTAATACGCCCCACCTACCAATTCAAGTTTTGCATCCTTGCGCAACTGGTTTACCACCGTGCGCATATCTACAGGCTCAGAGCCTTTGAACAATTGAATGATCGACTGGTAGATTTCGCGGTGTGCCTCAGAATAGAAATGTTCGGGCTTTAAAAATTCAACAACAGCATTAAGGGCGCCCTTTTCTAACATGAGCGCACCTAACACTGCCTCTTCCAGATCAAGCGCCTGGGGAGGCAACTTACCCAAACTCTCGGAGATATCTCTCGGCAAAAGTTTAGACTTATTGCTTACCCTTAATGACGTTGACCGGCTTTGCTCCATACTGTGGTTGCTGGATTTGTTGCTAATTTATAAGGTGACAAACCTAAAAAAGTGCAACGCGTTTCTTTAATTAAAAATGAACAAGTTGTTCACAAAGAATTAACAGCAAAGTTGTTGATAAAATTCTGAGAAGTGTTGTGTAAACATCATCAATTCTGTTATTACGACAGAAGTTGGCTATAAAATTTTTAAAACGTCATATTGATCCGCCAGTTGGCGGAGAGATATCCCCTTGCTGGTCAACCCGATAAGAACTTCGTCACTTCGAGCGTGAGCGAGAAGGCCCCTTTTGTGCCTCCTAATCTGGGGATTTCTCGCTCACGTTCGAAATGACGTTTCCTACCTCACTCGAAATGACGAAGATAATTGCAGACCACGAACATTTTAATTTACTTTAGCAAACAATCCTGTTGAATGCAGACTAAACCCCAGAAAATACATTTCATAGCCATCGGTGGCAGTGTTATGCATAATCTGGCCATTGCGTTAAAGCAGGCAGGGCACATCGTTACTGGCTCAGACGATGAGATTTTTGAACCTTCAAGGTCTGCATTAAGTAAACATGGTCTGCTTCCCGCCAAGGACGGTTGGAACCCAGATCACATTACGAATTTTTTAGATGTGGTTATTCTGGGCATGCATGCCAAGAAGGATAATCCAGAGTTAGTCAAGGCCCAGCAATTGGGTTTAAAGATTACATCCTTTCCTGAATTCATTTACAATCACTCTATTGATAAACAACGGGTTGTCATTGCCGGCAGTCATGGTAAAACAACCATTACCGCTATTGTTGTTCACGTGCTCAATCATTTCAAGCGTTCTTTTGACTACGTGATTGGTGCCAGAATTAAAGGGATTGAAAATACAGTGAAACTTTCAGGTGCTCCCGTGATTATCATTGAGGGCGATGAGTACCTCTGTTCACCGTTGGATAGAACACCCAAGTTTTTACGCTACCAGCATCACATTGGGGTGATCAGCGGGGTGGCATGGGATCACGCCAATGTATTCCCTACAGAAGAAGAGTACCTGAAGCAATTTGATCTGTTTGCGGATCAAACTCCCAAAAGCGGAGTGCTCATCTTTTGCGAGACCGATACGATGGTGGCGATTGTCGGCAATAAACTACGGCCTGATGTAGTAAGTGTTGGATACAAGGCTCATACGCACGTTATCGAAAATGGAAATGAGTTTCTGATCAATGTGAAGGAGCGGGTTCCTATTCAAATATTTGGAGCTCATAATTTACAGAACATCAGTGCTGCAAAAGAGCTCTTGAAGAAAGTAGGAATTACCAATGAACAATTCTACCACGCGATATCAAGCTTTGAAGGGGCCTCGGGCCGACTGGAGAAATTAAAAGAAAACAATTCAACAATCATTTATAAAGACTTTGCGCACGCTCCATCAAAAGTGAAAGCAAGTGTGAAAGCAATAAAAGATTTATACCCCAACCGCGATACGGTGGCTTGCCTGGAGCTTCACACGTACAGCAGTTTGAATAAAACCTACTTGCCTCAGTATAAAGATTCGCTGAAAGGAATCACCACTGCTGCAGTATACTTTAATCCCGAAAAGGTAAAGTCGAAAAACCTCGAACCGCTTTCGCAAGCCGACATCAGGAATGCATTTGGAGGCACCAACGTGCAGGTCTTTGACAATCCGGCTAACCTGGAAAATTTTCTTACCTCTCAATCCTGGAACAATAAAAATCTGGTGATGATGAGTTCGGGCGACTTTGGCGGAATGAACATCAACACCCTGGCCGATAAAATCCTGGCTTAATTCTCTTTATCTACTCCCATGAAACTTAACCTGCGTAATCCGCTTTGCTTTTTTGATCTTGAAACAACCGGTATCAACATTACGAATGACCGGATCATTGAAATAGCAGTGATCAAACTAATGCCAAACGGAGAAATCCAAAAAAAAACAAACCTGATCAACCCGGGTGTTACGATATTACCAGAGTCAACCGCCATTCATGGAATTAGCAATGAAGATGTGCAGGGCAAACCAACGTTCAAGGAAGTAGCGAAGGAGTACGCGCGATTCATGGAAGGTGCTGATCTCTCAGGCTTCAACATTTTGAAGTTCGATATACCGATGCTGGTGGAAGAATTTCTGCGCGCGGAAGTGGAGTTCGACTACAGTCGCAAGAAAATAATTGATTCGCAGAAAATTTTCCACCTCATGGAGAAGCGAACGCTTTCTGCAGCTTATAAATTTTATGCAAACAAAGAGTTAATGAATTCGCACAGCGCAGAAGCAGATACCGAAGCATCGATGGAAGTGTTGCTGGCGCAAGTTGCGAAGTACGATGGTCAGGACGTAACTGATGGATTGGGAAAGAAAATCGGGGAGATCAAAAATGACATGGATGCGCTTTCAAAATTAGTATCCGAATCATTAGTTGACCTGGCCGGAAGAATGGTATTGAATAGCAAAGGAGAAGAAGTGATCAATTTTGGAAAACACAAAGGTAAATCGGTAACAGCCGTGTTAAAAGATGAACCCTCCTACTACGACTGGGTGATGAACGGTGATTTCCCCATGGACACCAAACGGAAGCTTACGGAAATCAAGCTAAGAGACTTCAACAAAAAAAAATAGACCGTCATTTCGAGGGAGGCACGACCGAGAAATCCCCAGATTAAGAGCACATAACTGGGGGACTTCTCGCAACCTAGCTTTAAGTTCTGCTGAACATTTTTACTACTCGAAGTGACGTAATACTTTTAGGGTATGGTACACGGAGGTTGTGTTTACATCATGGTAAACAATCATCACACAGTTTTCTATACAGGTGTTTCATCCGATCTTTTTTCGCGTGTAACCGAGCATAAAGAGAAGATTTACCCCAAGAGTTTTACAGCAAAGTATAATATTACCAAGCTGGTTTATTATGAATCATTTTACTTAATCGAAGAAGCCATCGTAAGAGAGAAGCAGGTCAAAGTTTATTCAAGAGCTAAGAAAATTGCACTTATCGAGAAACAAAATCCTGAATGGAAGGATTTGTACGAAGAAATCAAAAAATGGTAACCGTCATTTCGAGAGAGGCACGACCGAGAAATCCCAGATTAAGAGCACAGAATTGGGGACTTCTCGCAAACTAGTTATAAGTTCTGCTGAATATTTCTGCTGCTCGAAGTGACGTTAAATTATTCAATCAATCTCCGTGATCGTAACTCCGCTCTTAATTGAGCTGGTGAAATGAAATGTATACCCTGCAACCCAACCGCCTTACCCCCTTCAATATTTCTCAGACTATCATCAATGAATAAGGCAGATGCCGGATTGACTTGATGTCGATCAAACAAGATTTGAAAAAATTCCGGAAAGGGTTTACGTGTCTTCTCAACTCCTGAAACAACAATGCCATCAAACCAGTGGAGAAATTCAAATCTCTCCAGCGCCCAGGGAAAGGTTTCTGCTGACCAGTTGGTGAGCCCGTAAATTTTATAGCGCCCGCTTTTCTTTAACTCCCGAAAAATATCTACGGTTCCATCAATGGGTCCACGGATGGTTTCTTCCCAACGGCTATACCATGCACGTATAGCGGCTTCGTGCGTTGGATGAAGTGAGACCAATTCTGCTGTCGCTTCTTCAAAGGATCGACCGGCATCCTGTTTCTCGTTCCAATCGTGCGTACAGATATTCTCGAGAAACCAGTCAATCTCTTTTTCTGTTTTAAAAATTTTTCGGTAGAGATGACGGGGATTCCAATCTATTAGCACGGCACCTAGATCAAAAATGATCGTGTCAGTCGAATTTGTCATACTTTAATGGAACGTACTATTTACTCCGACTTAAATATTGATCTAATTCACTTTTAGAAAAACCTAAACGCTCGGCAACAATGGTTATTAAGTCGAGCTCAGCCTTGGCGAATTCTCCATCTACCGTTGCGAATTGAATCATGTCTTCCAATTGCTTCTCCCGGTCTTTTGTGTTTTGAGGAATCAGGTAAATGTATTCATTTGCTTTGGTTAGCATCACATTCATCCGGTCAAGCGGAATACCTTTTTCAAACGCAATTTTAGAAAGCGCAACGCGTTCGGTTTCTTCAATTTTTCCGTCTGCAGCCGAAAGCGATATCAGGTTGCGGAAATGCTCAATGTTTGTAGTCATGTGGGGTCTTTCAGCTTAGGGCTTGTAATACTTCATTGCCTCGGGCATAGCTTTATTAAGATCGCTGATACGTGTTTCATCAGAAGGGTGAGTGGAAAGCCACTCGGGTGGTTTCTGTCCTTTACTTCC
>JANNQJ010000081.1:0-8667 GCA_031400675.1 Cyclobacteriaceae bacterium | reverse complement strand
GACAGATGTTACCAAGGCCACATTATGTCTGTGGGCTCCGCTTAAATCCAATGTGTATGTTGTCGGAGATTTTACGGACTGGAAAATTGACCCTGCGTTTCAAATGAAAAAGGATGGTGAGCATTTTTGGCTGGAAGTATCTGGTCTTACGGCAGGAGAAGAATACGCCTTTCAGTATTTCGTGGATGAGAATTTGCGTATCGCTGATCCTTATGCTGATAGGATATTAGATCCGGAAGATCAATACATACCCATATCTACCTATCCGAACTTGAAGGAATTCCCAGTGCAAGCATTGAATAATAATTGGTATTACAACCGAGCTTCTGTGTTGCAAACAGATCAACAACCTTATGTATGGTCGGTGGATAATTTTGAGAAGCCTGCAAAGAAAGACCTCGTGATCTATGAACTTTTGATTCGGGATTTTTTTGCTAACGGACAACGAAATTATCAAAATCTTATCGACACAATAAGCTATTTCAAAGCCCTGGGCATTAATGCAGTGGAATTAATGCCTGTTACGGAATTCAACGGCAATGAGGGTTGGGGATATAATCCAACCTTTATGTTTGCGCCCGATAAATATTACGGTACAAAAGATAAGCTCAAAGAATTTATTGACAAATGCCACCAGGAAGGGATTGCAGTGATCATGGATATGGTTTTGAATCATCAGGATATCCCAAACTCCTATGCTTTAATGTATTTCGAATTTGGTGCGGATGGAACTTTTGGTAAACCAACGGCAGACAGTCCATGGTTCAATAGAAATCCACGACATCCCTACAATGTATTCTCGGACATGAATCATGAGAGCACGTACACGCAGGCGTATGTTGATACTATTAATCACTATTGGTTAAACGAATATAAAATTGATGGCTTTCGATTCGATCTGTCAAAAGGAATGACTCAAAATAATGATTGTGGAGGCAGCCAAACTGATGAAGCGTGTTTTGGATCCTACGATGCTTCGAGAATCGCAATTCTAAAACGCATGGCGGATGAGATATGGGCTCATACGCCTGATGCATTCGTAATTTTAGAACACTTTGCAGAAAATAGTGAGGAAAAAGAATTGGCCGAGTACAGGGCAGTCGAAGGGAAAGGTATGATGCTATGGGGAAACATGGGATATAGCTTTAATCAAAATACTATGGGTTATGGTAATAATGACATTAGCTGGTCTTTATACAGCAATCGTGGCTGGAGTGTACCGCATGCGGTAGTGTACATGGAGAGTCACGATGAAGAGCGAATTATGTATAATAATCTTCAAAATGGTAACTCAAACAGTACCTACTCAGCAAAAGACCTGGCGACTTCGTTAGACAGGATGAAGAATGCTGGAGCATTTTTCTTATTAACACCTGGCCCGAAAATGATTTGGCAATTTGGTGAGTTGGGGTATGACCAATCAATCAGACTTTGCTCCAATGGTTCTCTTAGTGCTAATTGCCGGCTGGACCCGAAACCCGTTAAATGGGAGTATGCACAGAGTACAATCAGAAGCAACTTGTATAAAGTATGGTCAGAATTACTGACCCTAAAAAAAGAGCATGATGTATTCTCTTCATCCGATGCTACATTCTATAATTCAAATACACTCATCAAGCAACTCGTTCTGCAAGATCCCCAGATGAATGTTGTCATCGTTGGTAATTTTGATATTAGTGAGAAGAATGCCTCTGTTAATTTCCCACATACCGGAGATTGGTTTCATTTCTTCTCCAGAGGTGATGTACTGGATGTTGCAAACGCACCATTTTTAATTACGCTTCAACCCGGAGAATTTCGGGTTTATACAGATGTCCAGCTTGATTCACCTGAGCCTGAGTTAATGAATTACGTTCGCCCGCTAGCACCCGAGTTGATCAGTCTCAATGAAGATGAGGGTGGTGTTCTCGTAAGCTGGGTAGATTTGTCTGAAATTGAGGACGGATTTACTGTGTATAGAAAGAAATCTGGTGAGGGTTATGAAATAGTGGGAACTGTTGCAGCAAACAACACTTCGTTTATCGATAATTCGCTTGAACCGTTTACGGAATATGAATATTACGTAGAGGCCTTTAATTCAACAGGCGTTGACGCTTCAAACGAACTGGTAATTACGACTTCTGATGTGGTTACAAAAATTGCTGACGATATTCTTCTCAATCTACGCATCTATCCTAACCCAGTGAAAGATTTATTTTCAATTGATTTACCACCAGATCACGGTTATGTGATTCACATCTTTGATTCAAAAGGTAAAGTTATAAAGTCTTTCGAGACCCATCAAACACAACAGGACTTATCGGGTGTTTCTTCTGGTCTTTATATTTTAAAAGTTTCAAGTAAACAAGCTATAAAATATTATCGGATAATTAAATTTTAATGGCGAATAGTATTCAGGCTTGCATATTTGATTTAGATGGCGTAGTGGTAGATACGGCTAAGTATCATTTCCTGGCGTGGAAAAGACTGGCAGCTGAATTGGGCTATCAGCTTACCGAAGAAGCGAACGAAAAATTGAAGGGTGTGAGTCGCGCTGATTCGATGGAAATTATTCTGAATCTGGCGGGGATTTCTATGAGCGAACCGGAGAAGGAGAAACTGGCAGCCAGGAAGAATAGTTGGTTTGTTGATTTTATTTCAAAGATGAAGGCTGATGAAATTTTTCCGGGGGTAAAATCTTTCCTGAAAAAGCTTCGGGAAGATAACAGGAAAATTGCACTGGCTTCCAGCAGTAAAAATGCGCAGCGCGTTATTGATTTATTGGGTATCAAAAATGATTTTGATGCAATTGTGGATGGAAACATGATCAAAAACACGAAACCAGATCCGGAGATATTTCTACTGGCTGCTAGTAAATTAAATACACTTCCGCAACACTGTTTGGTCTTTGAAGATGCGGAAGCTGGTGTGGAGGCTGCGTTGCGGGCCGGAATGAAATGTATCGGCATCGGCAACCAACATCAACTTCACCGCGCAACGATGGTTGTCAATTCGGTGAATGACTTTACCTATAACCAATTGGAATCTTTATAAATAAAACAAGTCTTGAGCAAGATTTATGAAGCAATATCTTAAACACCACGAATGGAAAATTGTAGAGGAAGGTTTTAATCCTCATTACAATAAAATCTCCGAGAGTATTTTCAGTATTGGCAATGGTCGCATGGGCCAACGAGCCAATTTTGAAGAAGAGTACAGTGGAGAGACACTGTCGGGCAGCTATGTAGCCGGTGTATACTATCCGGATAAAACACGCGTAGGTTGGTGGAAGAATGGTTACCCGGAATACTTTGCCAAAGTACTCAACGCGCCTAGCTGGATCGGGATACACGTGATGATTGAGAACCAAAAGCTTGACCTTGCAAAATGTAAAGTGGAAAATTTCCAACGGGTGTTGGATATGAAAATTGGCCTGCTTACGCGCTCTTTTTCAGCCATATTTCCGGATGGAAAGCGAGTGGAAGTCGGAGCAAAACGTTTTTGCAGTATGGCCAACGGGGAAATCGGGGCAGTGCGTTATGCGCTTACTCCTTTGAATTTTTCTGCGAAAGCTATTTTATCCATCGCCATTGATGCCGATGTGGTTAACAAAGACTCCAATTATGATGAAAAGTTTTGGGAAGAAGTAGGCAAACACTGTGCTGAAGGTGAAGCAGTGGTTACCACTCAAACCAAAAAGACAAAGTTTCATGTCGCTACCGGCATGCGGTATTCTATTCTGGAAGAGGGCAAATCTGTTAGAGGTCGGGTCAACATGGAAGAGCGCGATAAGTATGCGGGCAATGTGGTACAGCTTGATTTGCATGAAGGGAAGGAAATCGTAATCTATAAATACGGAGCTGTTCTCTCCTCTGAGAATCATCCGAAAGAAAAATTAGCCGCTAACTGTAAATTGGTTCTCGACAACGCTGTCGAAAAAGGTTTTGATACATTGTTAGAGGATCATGCGACTGTATGGAATCATAAATGGAATGAGTGTGACATTACCATTGAAGGCGACATGGCTGCGCAGCAAGGAATTCGCTTTAATATATTTCAACTCACCCAAACCTATACGGGCGATGATGAACGACTGAACATTGGCCCGAAGGGATTTACCGGGGAAAAATATGGAGGAAGTACATACTGGGATACAGAAGCTTATTGTTTACCATTTTTCTTAAGCACAGCGGAGCAACGTGTAGCGAGAAATTTATTAGTATACCGATATAAGCATTTGCAAAAAGCCATTGAGAATGCAGCCAAGCTTGGATTTAAAGATGGAGCTGCGTTGTATCCCATGGTGACCATGAATGGCGAGGAATGTCACAACGAGTGGGAAATAACGTTTGAAGAAATTCATCGCAACGGAGCCATTGCGTATGCCATTTATGATTATGTGCGCTACACGGGCGATGAAGAATATCTGGTTTCACATGGACTGGATGTCCTTATCGGAATCTCCCGGTTTTGGGCGCAACGTGTAAACTGGTCATCCGATAAAAATAAATACGTGATGCTGGGTGTAACAGGACCGAATGAGTATGAAAACAACGTGAATAACAACTGGTACACGAACTATCTGGCCGTTTGGACATTGCGGTATACCCTTGAGTCTCTTCAACAACTGAAAACGAAAAACTCTTCAAGCTATAAATCTTTAATCTCGCGATTGAAATTAGAGGAAGCAAGAGAGGAAACAAAATGGGCTAACATTGTAGACAACATGTATTTCCCGGAAGATAAGATCAGGGGCATATTCCTACAGCAAGATGGTTTCTTGGACAAAGAGTTACTTACCGTAAGCGATTTAAAACCTGAAGAAAGACCGATTAATCAAAAATGGTCGTGGGACAGAATCCTTCGCTCGTGTTTTATCAAGCAAGCAGATGTACTTCAGGGATTTTATTTCTTTGAAGATCATTTTGATCTGGATACCATTAAAAGGAATTTTGATTTCTATGAACCGATGACCGTGCATGAGTCATCGTTGTCACCTTGTGTGCATGTGATTCTTGCTTCCAAGTTAGGGTACGAAGAAAAAGCATACGAAATGTATTTGCGAACGTCCCGCCTTGACCTGGATGATTACAATAACGACACGGAAGACGGTTGTCACATTACCAGTATGGCGGGTACGTGGATGAGTGTCGTGAAGGGATTTGGTGGAATGAAAATTCAAGACGATACGCTTCACCTGAATCCGTTCATACCGAAACAGTGGAAGTCCTATTCGTTTAGAGTTGAATTCCGGGGTCGGGTTATTAAGATCAAAGTTTGTAAGGATAAGACAGAGACTTCCCTTGAATCAGGAGAGCCCATTGAAATTGTGTTAAGTGGAGAACCTGTTTGGCTTGAGGGCGAGAAACTTTCGGTTTAACTTGGTTTTAAAATTGGAGGTGCTTACAATCAATTTCAGGGAACCTGACATCAGCCTGGTATGAAAAAAATTGCAATCATAGGCCCTATTCCACGTGACCACATTGTTACGCATCAGGGCGATCTTATTCAAAAGTGGGGATGTGTGACGCATCCGGTTATTGCGCTTTCTGTATTGGCAGGAAATAGAATTGAAATTTTTCCCGTCACCCATGTTCGTACAGTGGATGTGGATAATGTGCAGGAAGTGTTCAAAGGATATCCGGGAGTTAACCAGAAATACATAACAAGCAAGCATGACCAGGGCGACATTATCAGCTTGAAATTTATAGATATGAACAATCGTCTCGAACGTCAAACCGGGTTTATGGATCCTATTCTCCCGCCTGACCTAAAGGAGCTTTTAAAATGCAATGTGTTTGTATTTATTCCGATCAGTGACTACGAAATTTCCCTTGATACACTTAAATATTTGAAAGCGAAAAGCAAGGGTATCATTATTTTCGATGCGCACGGTCCCACTACAGCATGCCTGATCAATGGTGAACGACAACGCAAGTTTTGGATTGACCGCGACCAATGGCTGCCTTACATGGATGTGCTGAAGATGAACCTGGAGGAAGCGCACGCTTCGTGGTTTAAAAAGGAATATGAATCGCATGATTTTAATACGGAAGAATTAAATCGCGATGCGTTGCGAAATTTTGCCGTGCATTGTCTTAACCGGGGAGTGAAGTGCGTATGCATCACGGTAGATTCAAGAGGTTGTCTGGTTTATTTTATGGATCGGAAAAAACTCCGGGAAGAGATGGTGGCGGCCGTGCGGGTGGATCGTGTAATCGACACAACTGGTTGCGGTGATTCTTTTGCGGGTGGTTTCGGATTCGGGCTACTTCAAAAACCAAAAGATTATCTGGGTGCAGCAAGATTTGGGAACGCCTTGGGTGCATTGCGTACACAGGGAAAAACATTTTCAGTTTTTAAATCCTTGAAAGAAACGGAACAAATTATTAAAAGAGGAAGTGTCAGAGCAGAATAGTTGGAGGATATGTCGGGCATTGGTAAAGGCTTTCAAATGAGCTTTCGATAGCATCCCTCAACGATAGACTCTAGGGCATCTCTAAAAAAAAATACCTTGCCGGATTTATTCCGGCATCCCATATCTGTTCGCCAAATGGGATCGCGGAACAAATCCGCGAATAGAACTTGGTTACCAGACCCTTTAATTTCATTTTCTATTGAGCGAAAAGTATATTAAGTTGTGAATGAAAAACTTGAGCTAATAGACTACTGATCGTTAATTAAAAATTAAAATCATTGAACATGAAGTCACCAATCTGTATTTATTTATTTTCATTTTTTTTATTGTCTTGCGGTGGCAAGTTAGGGAAGCCAGAAACTGAGCCTGCCTCTACTCCTGCAATTATTACGAAGGGAGAAGCACTCGTATTACAAGGTGACTGCAAAACGTGTCATCATTCAGTAAATAAAATCATAGGCCCTTCCTTTACAGATATAGCCAAGAAGTATGAGTATACACCTGCAAATGTTAAACTTTTAGCTGAAAGGATAATTAAAGGCAGCAGTGGAGTGTGGGGAGAAATCCCCATGAATGAACACACAGATTTGTCTGAAAACGATGCTGCGGAAATGACGCGCTATATCTTATCCTTAGACGGGGAATCCGAAAAATAAATTTCGATCGATAAACCGATTCAGAGAATTCAACTGAACATGCTTAAACGCAATCGTTTGCAATAAAATTGTAGGTTTGTTTATCGCCATCCTACCGGGCATTCCTTATATTTAACGATGTTCAAAATCACATATGCTGCCTGTTGTATCTTGTTAATCGGATGCACTCCACAAAAGGAAAAAATACCCCCAGTACCTATCATGCAACAGTCCACCAACAAAGTTATCGTGTACCAATTGATGACCCGTTTGTTCGGAAATCAAAAGACTGTGAACAAAACGTACGGCACCCTAGAAGAAAACGGTGTTGGGAAGTTTAAGGATATCAACGACAAGGCGTTGAAGTCATTAAAGGAACTTGGGGTTACCCACGTTTGGTACACTGGGGTATTGGAACATGCACTTCTTACAGATTACACCAAGTATGGAATACCACTCGATGATGCCGATGTGGTGAAGGGCAGAGCAGGCGCACCCTTTTCTATTAAAGATTATTACGATGTAAACCCTGACCTGGCAGTTGATGTTCCGAACCGCATGAAGGAGTTTGAGCAATTGGTTAGTCGTACGCACGCGAATAACTTGAAAGTGCTGATTGACTTTGTTCCAAACCATGTGGCACGCAGGTATAAATCAGATGCAAAACCAACAGGTGTTAAAGACCTGGGTGAGAATGAAGATCAAACCTCGCGGTTTAAGACGAGCAACAATTTCTATTACCTGCCGGGTGAATCGTTTCAACCTCCTAAAGATTATATAGCTCTCGGTCCTGATAATACTTTCCCTACCAAAGACGGGAAGTTTGAAGAAACCCCCGCTAAAGTTTCAGGCAATGGAAGTATTACCGCTTCACCTCAGATGTTTGACTGGTTTGAAACGGTGAAACTGAATTATGGCATTGATATTCAAAATGGCAACAAAGCATATTTTGATCCTGTGCCAGATACGTGGGTCAAGATGAAAGATATTTTAGTTTACTGGACTGAGAAGAAAATTGACGGCTTCCGCTGCGATATGTCGGAAATGGTGCCCGTGGAGTTTTGGAATTGGGCAATCCCACAAGTAAAGACAGTCAATCCGGAAATCATTTTTCTTGCTGAGATTTATAACCCTGCGCAGTACGAAAATTATATTCATACAGGGAAATTCGATTTCCTCTATGATAAAGTTCAATTATACGATACGCTTCGATACCTTATAGCGGGTGAACGCAGTACGTTGGACATTGATGTTATCCAGAAAAGTCTGATGACAATCAATTCAAATATGTTGCATTTTATGGAAAACCATGATGAGCATCGGATTGCCTCGCGCTTTTTTGCCGATAATCCATGGAAGGCTGTACCGGCCATGGTCATCAGTGCAACCATTGATCAAGGAGCGGTAATGATTTACTTCGGTCAGGAAGTGGGAGAGCCGGCAACAGGGACCACAGGTTTTGGGAATATTGAAAAGGTGGGAGTGACAACCATGTGGGATTATTGGGGAGTGCCAGAACATCAGAAATGGATGAATGGCGGTGCTTTCGATGGCGGCTTACTTTCATCTGAACAAAAACATTTGCGTCAGTTCTATGCTGATCTCCTGAATTTTTCACAACGAAACCAAGCTATC
>JANNQJ010000080.1:0-6694 GCA_031400675.1 Cyclobacteriaceae bacterium | reverse complement strand
GTACGCACCGGCTGCAAATTATTATGCTGGTTTCATTGAATATTCAAAAGGCCAGTATGAGGAAGCCATTCAGGATTTAAAACGAGCTGAGTTCAATGCTTCCTATGCAGCAATAGTTCCTTCACTGATAGCCAACGTACTCTACAAGCAAAAGAAATATGATGAACTGATTCAATATGCTACTACGCTTCAACCACGCGCATCACAAATTTCAAATTATGATGAAATTTCAATGCTGGTGGCAGATGCATATTTCTTTAAGAAGGATTACAAAAATGCGGTAGCAGCCTACGAGCAGTATCTTGAAGAGAATGCTGCAAAGGCAGAGAGTTCACTTTTGTTTCGGGCTGGATATTCGCATTATGCATTAGCGCAAGATGATAAGGCAATTGTGTATTTGAAAACATCCGCTGCTAAACAAGACTCCATTAGCTTTTATGCTTCGTACTATCTGGGTATTCTTTATTTAAAACAAGGCAACAAGCCGTACGCACTAAACTCGTTCGGTCATTCACGAAATTACGCAAAGGATAAAAAGCTTGTTGAAGAGAGCATATTCCAGCATTCAAAAATTTCGTTTGATTTGGGTAATTCTGATCTGGCCATTACGGAATTTGAAAAATTCCTGATCAATTATACATCAAGCGATCATGCGCTGGAAGTAAGAGAGTTACTCGCACAGGCATATATCAACGGAAATAATTACAGTAAAGCCATCGAATACATTGAGGCATTGCCGAGGCGCGGTGCGAATATGGAGCAGGCATATCAAAAAGCCACCTATTTAAAAGGAGCTGAACTTTTCAATAAAGAAGAATATGCGGAAGCTGTAAAAGCATTTGAAAAATCGCTCGCAAGTCCTGCCGATCCGAAATATGTTGCGCTGTCGAGTTTTTGGTGTGGCGAAGCTTTTTCTATCGGAAGAAAGTATGAAGAGGCGATTCCACTTTATCAAAAGGTTGTCTCACTTGCAACATCAATTGAACCTGAGGTACTTACTAAAACTCGTTATGGGCTTGGTTACGCACACTTCAACCTGCAACAGTATGAACAGGCATTGTTTAATTTTAAGGAGTTTGTAACGAAATCAACAAAGGGCCAACCCAATTACACCGATGGCATCATACGCCTGGCCGATTGCTATTATGTAAGCAAAGCTTACCCCGAGGCAATAGCTCAATATAACCGTGCTCGCCAACTCAATTCACCGGATGACGATTATATAATTTTCCAGACCGGAGTAATTAACGGTGTCTTGCGAAAATATGCTGAGGCCCGCAATCAGTTCACTATACTTATCTCCGGTTACCCAAAGTCCCCGTATCGCGATGAAGCAATTTTTCAACGAGCTCAATTTGAAATTGAGCAAGGTAACTACCAGGTGGCTGCCGATGGACTAACACAACTCATTAATGAAAACACCAGTTCGCGTTTTTTACCGTACGCCTATATGCGCAGGGCTGCATCATTTTACAATTTGAAGCAATACGATAAAACGATTAGCGACTATCGGGCTGTATTAAAACAATTTCCCACACATCCGGCTGCGCAGCAAGTATTGTTGCCTCTCCAAGAGGTGTTAGGTATAGCAGGTCGTGGGGGAGAGTTTGAAAGTTATTTATCCGAATTCAAGAAGGCAAACCCAGAGAACAAGAATCTCGAAGTAGTGGAATTCGAGTCGGCCAAGAATTTATATTTTGATCAGCAGTATCAAAAAGCGATTGCAGGATTTACTTCTTTCTTGCAAGTGTATCCGGAAAGTGCCAAAATCTATGATGTAAAATATTACATGGCAGAGTCTCATTTTCGTCTTCGCGAGTTTGATAAGGCGCTTCCAATTTATGTTGAACTTGGTAGTGACCCAACCTTTAGTATGGTTAACAAAGTAATTGCGAGGATAGCCGAGATCCAATTTAAGCAGGGGAAGTATGATCAGGCAATTGTAAGTTTTCACCGTGCTGAAAAAATGGTTGCCAATAAAAAGGAGTTGTATACTGCCTGGTCCGGCTTAATGGAATCCTTTTTTTTGTTGACGCAATACGATTCCGTAAATGCGTATGCCAACTTAATATTAGAAAAGGGTAATGTAAATGTTGGAGCACAGAACAAAGCATCGCTTTATTTAGGTAAGTCGGCTATGGCTCGTGGCGACTACGAAACGGCAAAAGATGAATTTCTGAATACGTTAAATTCTGCTCAGGACGAATACGGAGCAGAAGCCAAGTATAGGATAGGCGAGATTTTTTACCTCACGAAAGAATATAAGCAATGTTTTGAAACCCTTTTAGGATTAAGTGCCCAGTTCGGATCGTATGAAGATTGGGTTGGTAAATCATATTTACTACAGTCCGATAATTTTCTGGCGATGGGCGACCGATTCCAGGCAAAGGAGACCCTTCAATCTTTGATTGATAATAATTTTCCCTTACAACACATTAAAGATGCTGCCAGGGACAAATTGAAATTGATTGAGGAAACTGAGATGGAAGAGAAGCAAAAGGTAGAAGCAGATACATTGGATATCGATAACAAGCGCTGATTTAAAGATGCAGAAATTACTAACATTGATATTCATAACCTTAAGCATCCCCATGGCGTATGCTCAGGAGGGGGAATCGGGCGAGATTAAGGATGTAGAGATTGAAATCCGTAAAGACAGACAAATTATTTTACCGAAAGCAAATCGCTTGTTTGAGAAAATTCCTCCACGCCCGGTAGAACCTGCAAAAACAGTTGTTACTTATAATTTTAAAGCGTTCAATTTTAGTACACCTGAGCTTAATCCTGTTATTCGCCCGTTGCGATTAAAAGGTGAAGAGCCATCCCCAGCATACAGAGGGTATGTCAGTGCAGGGTATGGAAACTATTCATCGCCATACCTGGAAGCATTCATTACCAGTAAACAGGATAAAAAGAAACTGATTGGTGCGCATGCTTTCTTCAACAAATCAGGCAAGGGTCCGGTGGACGGCAAAAACTCTGCTGGAGGAACTTCAGGTATTACAGCTTTTGCTCAAACATTCAGTAAAGATATTTCATTTAATGGCAACATCGGATATCAAAATCGTTCTACTCATTTTTATGGCTATTCTCCAGACTTAACAGTTAGCCGTGATACCATAGAACAAGCGTTCTCACTTTTTAATTTAGGATTCTCCGTTGCCAATGCGAAAAACACGGACTTCGCTTACCAGGTTGGCGGTGACTTCAGTCACATCAGTGACGAATTTAAGGCTGCAGAAAGTTCGGTCGATTTAAATTTCAAGAGCTCCTATCAAGCATCAGATGACCAATCTATTTTTATGGGGGCAACGTATTCTATCCTGAATAGAAAAGATGAAGGCGTGGAAGCAAAGGCACGTAATCTGTTTCAGGCTAATGGTTATTACTCATTCTTTCCTGTCGAGAATCTTAAACTTCAGGTTGGTGCAATTGTAGCGATAGAAAATGATACACTCGATTCAAAGAGTTTTCATTTTTATCCGGATATAAGAGCTACTTATCCGATCAATGATTTTGTAGATTTTGTAGGATCACTTTCTGGTGGTATGGAGAAGGTTTCATTGCAATCACTTGCCAACGAAAATTTATGGTTGGCACCGGCAGTGGCATTAGCACACACCAATAAAGTGTTTGATTTACAGGCTGGGTTACGGGCTAAAATAGGAAGTAATGTGTTAGCAGGTGCAGGTGTTTCATTTGCTTCATTAAAGAACATGTACTTTTTCCTCAATGACACATCGGATGTGGCTAAATTTCAAGTTGAGTACGATCGGGGTGCGACTAAACGAATAAACTTATATGCATCTTTACTATACACACATGCTGATGTTGCTCGCATTTCCTTACAGGGTGATTATTTTGGGTACAACACCGATGAGATTTCCGAGGCTTGGCATAAACCGGGTTATAGGGTGACTTTCGGTACTTCGTACAACCTCTTTAAGAAGGTGATTTTTAACCTGGATTTGATCGCTCAGGGAAATATGAAAGCATTTGAAACTGAAACTGAAGAGACTGTGAAGCTGAATGCAGCATTCGATCTGAATTTCCGTACCGAGTATTTGTTTTCGGATACCTTCTCAGCATTTGTTGACTTGAATAACATTACTTCTAACAAGTACCCGGTGTTTTTGAACTACCCGGTGAGAGGTTTTCAAGCGCTGGCGGGTATAACGTGGAAGTTTTGATTGACCCTTGCTTTAAGAGCATGGTCTTAGATGCTTAGACAGTAGCCATTTAGTTTGTACGCCTCGAAAATTCGCTTAATTTTGTAGTATACCAACTTTTTAATCTTCATGGCAAGAAAAAAGAAAACAGACGAAGACGAAACTAACAACGAGAATCTTGGTAATACAAATGATTCTGATGATACGTTTGGGCTTCCGGAAATTGAATATAAACCTCTGAATAGGGATGAGGAATCATCTGCTTCCGCAAGTGAAACGCAACCTGAGGAAGTTGTTAATCTGCCTGAATCGCCCCGGTATGAATACGAACAAAAACCTGTAGAACCAACTCCTGAATACACATATGATCCGGATGAGGAGACCGCTCCGGTTTGGCCGAAAATTGTAGGCATTCTTTTGGTGATTGTATTGGCCTTAGGTGCGACTTGGTATTTTGCATTATATAGGCCTGCTCAGGCAGAAAAGGAGCGTCTCGCTAAAGAAAAAACTGAGCAGGAGGCAAAAGATAAAGCTGAGCAAGAGCGGTTGGCAGCCGAGCAACGATTACGTGAGGAAGCTGATCGAAAGATAGCGGACTCACTCGCGAATCTTTCCAAAGTTGGAGTTATTGAAACACTTAGTGAACGTACCAGTCGGTATTATGTTGTAGCCGCCAGTGCGGTGGATGATGACTTGTTAATGGATTATGCTAAGAAACTGAGTGGTCAGGGTATTAGTAGTAAAATCATTCCACCGTTTGGAAAATATAAACTTTTCAGATTAGCCGTTGCGGATGGTGATACATTCGCATCCACGCAGGAGGTCGCCAATGCAAAGAAGGCAGAGTATGGAGATGCCCTTTGGGTGTTGAAGTATTAAGTTTAAAAGATAGTAGAGTGTCGTTGGAGGTCCATGCAAATTGTAAATACGTATGGAAGAGGTAAATGAAAAGAAGAACAAACGAATAGCAGCGGCCTCTACCGTTGGTTTACATGCGTTGTTGTTGGTGTTTTTTTTCTTTGCTGTAGGTTGGCGAGCGCCAAACCCTCCGTATCCTGATTACGGTATTGTATTGAACTTTGGTTTAGACGACCAGGGAAGTGGAGACATCCAGCCCTTAGTGCCAGTTGGTTCCGAGCAGGAAGAATCAAAACCAGAAAAAACACAAGTTGAAACCTCCAAGCAAGAGGAGAAGGATGCTGCTACGGAACCTAAACCCGTTGAAGAACTTACAGCAAAGGACGAAGATGCGGTTGCAGTGAAGGATGTAAAAAAAGAAGATAAGTCAGCCAAAACAGTAGAAAGCCCGAAGGAGAAAACAGACCAAAAGGTTGTTACGAAGGAACCTGAAAAACCGCTGGCCGTGTATAAGCCCGATGCAACTAAAAAAACAGATGGAAAGACAGGTCAACCGGGAAGTGAAGGAGATGATGTAAATAAAACGGGAGATAAAGGCCAACGTGATGGTCAACTTGGCCCTGGTGCTTATAAAGGCAAAGCGGGGGGTGGTGGTGACGGCCCAGGTCTAAGCATTGATGGTTGGCTGTGGGATGAAGTTCCCAAGGTAACACCTCCGAATGATGAATCGAGCGGACGTTTAGTATTTAAAATTGTAGTAAATGCAGAAGGTGAGGTAGTTCGTATAGAAACAATTGAACGTAGCTTAAGCCTTGAAATGGAAAGAATTTGCAAGAGTAAAATTGCGAAACTTACCTTCAGTCCAACCGGTAATAATGTGCCTCTTGAATCTGTTGGCAAAATTACGTTTACAGTTCTCTCGAACTAATTACTCTTATCTCTCAAAATATTTGGAATTTGGGATTTGCGAATTGAGATTTGCACCGTTTCCGGATGCTTACAGACTACACTCAGGCAATAAAATATCTCTATGCAAACCTCCCCATATTTCAACGGGTTGGAGCAGTTGCCTATAAAAAAGATCTGACCAATACCATTCAGCTTTGCGAAGTATTGGATAATCCTCACTTAAAATTCAAATCGGTACACGTAGCAGGAACGAATGGAAAAGGAAGCACATCACACATGCTTGCTTCCGTGTTACAATCTTCGGGCTATAAAACAGGTCTCTATACTTCACCGCATCTAAAAGATTTTACGGAGCGAATCAAAATTAATGGGCAGGAAATAAGTAAAGACTTTGTTGTAGGATTTGTCAATAGAATTAAACCCTCTATTGAATTGATCAAGCCATCTTTTTTTGAGATAACCGTGGCCATGGCGTTCGATTATTTTGTTCAGGAGAAAGTGGATGTTGCTGTGATTGAAGTTGGTCTTGGGGGAAGACTTGACTCTACAAACATCATCACGCCTGTAGTATCGGTTGTCACCAACATTAGTTATGATCATCAGGATATACTGGGCGATACGCTCGAGAAGATTGCATTTGAAAAAGCGGGAATAATTAAGCGTGGCATCCCGGTTGTGATAAGTGAGCGACAGGTTGAAGTAGAGAATGTTTTCATCGAAAAGGCTTCTGAAGTTGGATCGGAGATTCATTTTGCTCA
>JANNQJ010000079.1:0-4803 GCA_031400675.1 Cyclobacteriaceae bacterium | reverse complement strand
TTAGCGTTCTTCAAAAAGATAGTACGACCGAATTGGCTTACAACAAACCTGATCTCCTGAACCCATATTTTATTTGTCTTTAATTTCTTCTTAAGTTGCCTCTCTATGGCTAAGAAGGAAAGAGTATTGATTACTGGCGGTGCCGGATTTTTAGGTTCTCACCTGTGTGATCGTTTTATAAAGGAGGGCTTCCATGTAATTGCGATGGATAATCTGATCACGGGCGATATGCGGAATATAGAACATTTGTTCAAGCATCCAGATTTTGAATTTTACCATCACGATGTTTCAACGTTTGCGCATGTGCCTGGGGAGTTGCAATACATTCTTCACTTTGCATCTCCTGCCAGTCCGATTGATTATTTAAAAATCCCGATACAAACCTTAAAGGTTGGATCATTGGGTATACACAATCTTCTGGGATTAGCGCGCGTAAAGAAATCAAGAATTTTAATAGCCTCAACTTCCGAAGTGTATGGTGATCCTCTTGTTCATCCACAGCCGGAAGAATATTACGGCAACGTAAATCCGGTAGGTCCGAGAGGTGTATATGATGAGGCAAAACGTTTTCAGGAAGCCATGACAATGGCCTATCACACGTATCACAATGTGGATACGCGCATTGTTCGGATTTTTAATACGTACGGTCCGCGCATGCGACTCAACGATGGACGCGTGTTGCCCGCATTTATTGGTCAAGCATTACGTGGTGAAGACTTAACAGTTTTTGGTGATGGATCACAAACCCGTTCGTTCTGTTATATTGATGATCAGGTAGAAGGTATCTTCAGATTACTCATGTTAGACTACCATATGCCCATTAATATTGGGAACCCTGATGAGATCACCATTTTGCAATTCGCAGAAGAGATCATCAAACTGACGGGTACAAATCAAAAGATCATTACCAAGCCGCTTCCACAAGATGACCCCAAGCAACGACAACCGGATATCACTAAAGCTAAGGAGCTTCTGGGCTGGCAGCCGAAAGTTTCGCGATCAGCAGGGCTGAAGATCACGTATGCGTACTTTAAGTCACTTCCTAAAGAGCTTCTCTTTGAACGGGATTATAAGAATTTTGAAAAGTACGTTAGATAATGCAGATCTTTCTGTTTAGTAGTTATTTGATTACTTCTGGCTCATGCTTCGGATTAAGGTATATTCTTATATTTGTAGCTTGATTTTTAGATAAGACCTGAATGACCCGAATTCTTTGGCTGGTGGCCTGTGCCACAATCTTTTTAAGTTCCTGTGTAACGAATAAGAAGTTTGTTTACCTCCAGAAAGGAGATGTTAATCCGAAAGAGAGCGAGCTTCCTAAAGACAGTGTTGTTCGTGAATATGATTTACTGGCGTTTGATTACAAGGTGCAACCAAACGATATTCTTTCAGTACGATTCGAAAGCTTAACTCGGAAGGAATATGATTTCTTATCGGCAAATAATCCGCAGAACAATGCTGGAAGTAATCTTACACAAGGTAATGCACTTTTAATTGGCGAGTTGGTCGACAATAATGGAGAGGTTCTGTTTCCCTATATAGGAAAAATAAAAGTGGCTGGCTTAACGGTATTTGGTATTCAAGAAAAAATGCAGGCCATTGCCAATCAATACCTGGAGTCCCCGGTGGTAAAGGTCAGACTTTTGAATTATAGAATTACCATGTTGGGAGAAGTGAACCAAGAAGGCAATATAACTTTACCCAATAACAGGGTAAGTATGCTTGAAGCTATTGGTTTGGCAGGCGGGTTAACGGATTTGGCGGACAAGGCCAACATCAAATTGATCAGGCAAGTTGATGGTAAGACGGAAGTTGTTTACCTCAATTTATTAGATGAGAATTTTATTCACTCTCCTTATTATTATGTTCATCAAAATGATGTGTTAATTGCAGGGTCATTACGACAACGACCCTACCGGAAGTACTTTGGGCAGAACCTGGCATTGTTAGTGTCTTCCCTTTCATTGTTGTTATTAGCAATTCAATTAGGCAGATAATTTGAAACCAAACGTGATGGAGGAGGACACCCGAGTCGGGCAGAGCAATCAACCACTTAGCATTGATGTCAAGCGGATATTGTATCGCGTGTTACAGTATTGGTACCTTGTCGTTATAACGCTTGGGGTTGCTTTGCTGATTACCTTTTTTAAAACGCGGTATGCCACCAGGATATACCCCGTTACGGCTTCTATTTTAATCAAGGAAAAAGAGGAAACTTCGGAAGGTAAGTTACTTTATAACAACCCCTTAGTAAGCGGTTTCCGAAACTACATCAATGAGCCTTACATCATTCGATCCTATCCCCTGATTCAACGTACCTTAGAAGACTTGAATTTTGGTTCTTCGTTCTACAAACAAGGTAATGTTCTTACTACTGAGTTATATGATATTCCAGTAAAGGCCAGGATTTTGAACGATGGTGGTCAATCTAACCGAAAATTTTATTTTACAGTCATCAATAACCGGCAATATCAACTTTCTCCTAATGGGGATGAGGTTCAGCTTAACAAACAATCCAATGTTTTTGATTTCGGAGATACCGTATTGTTTGAAGGTCTTACATTTTTTTTTGAGTTAAAGAAAAGTCATTCTATCAAAGAGTATGAAAAAACAGCACTTGTATTTTCATATAAAAGACCAGCCCTTATTACAGGCGACTATGTTTCCCGATTGCGAGTTTCATGGGCGGAAGAGGGAGCAGGTGTTATTAATCTCAGCCTGGATGGTTCTAACCCTACCAAAGAAATTGATTTTCTGAATGGACTCATCTATCAATATCAGCAATATGATCTTGAAAAGAAAAATTTAGCTGCATCAAATGCAATTGATTTTATAACCGAACAATTAACGGGTATTAGCGATTCACTCCAACATGTAGAGCAGCAGCTTGAGCGATTCAAAGATCAGAACGTAATGACTGACCTCAGCACAGAAGCACAAAGGTTGTATAGTAAACTTGAATTGCTGGAGGTACAGAAAGTCGACTTAATTATTCGAAGTAATTATTTCCGTTACCTGGCTGGTTATATTCAGGAAAGTGAAAATCTTGATCAGATTATCCTTCCAACCTCGGTGGGTATCAGCGATGGTATTTTAACTGAATTGATTTCCAGGATGGTTGATCTTCAGTTACAACTTAAAATGAATACTAAACTGGAGAATCCCCTGGTAAGTGAAAGCAGACGAATAATCAATGAGATCAAGCGCGACATTGTGGAATCGGTAAATAATCAAAAAGTTACCGATAAAATTAAACTCGATTATATCGATAAGCAGATTCGTGATATTGAAAAGCATCTTAACTATCTTCCCCTAGCTGAACGCAAACTTGTATCGATTCAGCGAAAATACTCATTGCTAGAGAATTTATATATTTTTCTTTTGCAAAAACGGGCAGAAGCCGATATTTCAAAAGCATCCACTACAACTGATATTGATGTTATCAATCCACCCATGCAAGCGGGTGGGGCCATTTCCCCCAAGCCTGCAACAAATTATTTAATTGCAGCGATTATTGGTTTGGGATTACCAGCCCTATTATTTGTGTTGCTCGAGCTCTTTAACACAAAGGTTCAATCCAAGGAGGATGTTGAAAAGTTATCAACTATTCCGTTTATTGGAGGTGTAGGGCACAAGCGGGCGAATAATAATCTTGAGGTATTGACGACTCCGAAATCATCGATTGCCGAATCTTTCCGTGCTTTACGCTCCAATCTTAATTATTTTGTGGGTCAACAAGAGAAATCTACCTTTCTAATCACCAGTTCCATAAGTGGAGAAGGCAAAACGTTTACGTCCATCAACCTTGCTTCCGTATTTGCATTGTCTGGTAAAAAAACGTTAATCGTAGGAGCTGATATGCGTAAACCTAAAATTTTCAGCGACTTTAATTTATCAAATGAAAAGGGCCTGAGCACCTATCTGGCGGGCATTGATCCGTTCGAAAACATTATTCAAAAAACCGAACATGAATGCCTTGACCTTATTAGTGGAGGACCCGTACCACCCAACCCCTCCGAACTATTGTTAACGAAGCGGATGGACGATTTTATAGCGGAAGCTAAAAAGCAATATGATTATGTGATCATTGATACTCCACCCATGGCTATTGTTACGGATGCTTTTGTGATAGCAAGCTATGCCGATCATGTTCTTTTCCTGGTTCGTCAGAACTACACACCGAAAGGCTTGATCCGAACTGTTCAGGATTTCTACTCCTCCGGAAAATTAAAAAATATCAGTATCGTTTTAAATGATATTTATAGATCTGGACCGGGATATGGGTATGGTTACGGATATGGTTACGGGTATGGTTATGCGTATGGTTATGGCTATCGATATGGATCGAAACATAAAAATGGTTATGGGTACTATGACGATCAGCCATCCATAAGGAGTTGAGTTTCATGTACGATTACACTAGCTCACAATCGCAATGATAAGTCAACCTGTGGTTATTATTGAGAAACAGCGCAAATTCAAACTTGTTCCATGGCTTGAACTCGTTGCCTATAAGGATTTACTGTACTTTCTGGTCGTTCGGGGTATAAGGCTCGATATGCTCAATCTGTTTTGGGTGTGGGGTGGGCCATTATTCAACCGCTCTTTACGATGCTGATTTTTACTGTAGTTTTTGGAAACCTCGCTAAGATTGATTCAGACGGTGTACCCTACGCGTTATTCAGTTTATGCGGACTGGTACCCTGGACTTATTTTTCCGGTACTTTGAATGAAGCTTCCAACAGTTTAACAGCCAACATAAACATGCTGACGAAAGTATATTTTCCACGGATGATTCTGCCC
>JANNQJ010000078.1:0-1709 GCA_031400675.1 Cyclobacteriaceae bacterium | reverse complement strand
GTATCCACCACACGGCCAAGCATTCCATCTCCAACTTTGATCGAAGCAATCTGACCTGTCCGCTTCACTGTATCACCCTCACGAATACCTTTTGACTCGCCTAATAATACCGCGCCTACATTATCTTCTTCCAGGTTCAATACCAGCGCTCTCAATCCGTTTTCAAACACAAGTAATTCACCTGCTTGTGCTTGGGTAAGTCCATAGATACGAGCCACACCATCACCTACTGTAAGTACAGTTCCTACTTCTTCAAGCTCAGCATCGGTACGCGTTTGAGAAAGTTGCTCTCGCAATATTGCTGATACTTCTTCTGGTCTAATTTCTGCCATGGTTTTTGTTGTTGTTAACTGCTAATGGTATAGGGTATAAGGGTATAGGGATATTTGGTCGTTTAATCATAGTTCCTTATACCTTTTACTTTAATTCTTAAAATTCTTTTATGTACGGATTCTGACTAAACTTAACTTTCAGCGCCTTCAGTTTATTTTTGATAGAGGCATCAATCTGACGGTCGCCTACGTTCAGTACAAATCCTCCAATCATCTCGGGATCTATTTTCTCTACTATCTCAACCTGCTTTTTGTCGCTTAGTTTTTTTACAATTTTCTCAATTTCTTCTCTCAACTTCTTATCCAACGGAACAGCCGTTGTTACAGATGCTCCACCTACTCCTTTGTAATCGTTATAGGCAAGATGAAATTCTTTGGCGATAGATGGCAAAAGAGGTTCACGGTTTTTACGGGTGATGATGTCAAAAATTGCAAACGTAAGTGCGTTCACCTTACCTTTAAACACCCTCTCTAAAATTTCTCTTTTTCTATCATGTTTAATGATCGGATTTCGAAGCATTAGGGTAAAAGCTCGGTTCTCGTCACACACTTTTGAAAAAAGAATCATATCCTCATGCACTTTATCCAATGCTCCATTTTCAACCGCCAGACCAAGCAGTGACTTTACATACCTCGATGCTACCCTTGAATCGGCCATGCCTTAGTTTAACTTTAAATCTTTGATATACCCTTCTACCAATTCCTTTTGTTCCTTATCGCCTGCTAAATTTTTCTTCATAAGTTTTTCGGCAACCTGCAAAGAGAACATGGCGACTTGAATTTTCACTTCCTTTAAGGCGGCTTGCTTTTCAATATTGATCGCATTTCGTGCGTCATCAATAATTTTATCGGCTGCTTTCTTAGCGTCTCCTTGTGCTTCTTCCTTCATTCGGTTAGAAGCTTCACGCGTTTCACGCAACATTTTATCACGTTCTTCACGCGCTTCTTTTAGAAGATTCGCATTATCAGCTGTTAGTTTGGCCATCTCCGCACGAGCTTTGTCAGCAGTGTCAAGCGCTGCCTGAATTGAGTCTTCTCTTTCTTTCAAAGATGCAGCAATAGGCTTCCATGCAAACTTTGAAAGAATAATAAAGAGCAATACGAAAATGATCGCTTGCCAAATAATGAGACCAGTGCCGGGTGTTAAGAGTTCCATATCTTTTAATTCAGATAAATTTTGAAGTTAAAAAAAGAACATCCGGCCAAATGCAGGATGCTCTGATTTTTTTAGGACAATGCCACCATGAGGCAAATAACCAGTGCAAACAGTGCAGCAACCTCAATCAAGGCAGCAATCACAAGCATAGCACCTTGAATTTTGCCAGAAGCTTCTGGCTGACGAGCCATACCTTCCATAGCTGAGCCACCGATGCGACC
>JANNQJ010000077.1:0-6604 GCA_031400675.1 Cyclobacteriaceae bacterium | reverse complement strand
GGCTGCGCTGCGAGAACCCGAGGGTTACCGCGTGCAAGGGTACCAACAATACCTTTTGCCGGTATTGTTCCAGGTCGGCATGCCGCTCGATGCGCAGTAATTCAAGTGTTTTATAGAGTTGTTCGGTAACGGTCATATTGAACGAGCCGGCAAGATAACCTACAGTTACTAAAATCAATTAAACTTATTCCATTCATATAATTCCCGTGACAAACCCGTTCCAAATCCTTTACTTTGCCAGCCATAATTTAACCCTCTATGAAAAAATACTACTTGATTGCATTGCTCTTCATTTTCACGCTTAGTGTTGTTGTTGGGCAGGATGAAAAAAAAGAACCCAAGGCCGATACTGTAAAAAAGGACAAGCCTAAAAAGAAGCTCGATCTTCCGTTGGAAGTCGGCCGAACCATCCCCATTAAAACCAATGAGGGTACATGGATGTCGCTTGATGTGAGCCCCGATGGTAAGACTATAGCCTTTGATTTCCTGGGTGATATTTTTACCATGCCTATTACAGGCGGTAAACCAACACCATTTACAAAGGGCATGTCCTTCGATTCACATGCGAAGTTTAGTCCCGATGGAACAAAGCTTTTATTCATCACCGACCGCAGTGGTGGCGAAAATATTTGGTGGTTTGCGATAGATAAATCCGATTCACTCCAGGTTACGAAAGGCAATATCGATCATTATCAATCAGCGGAGTGGACACCCGATGGAAATTACATTGTCGGATCGCGTGGTACGCGCAACCTGAAACTCTGGATGTTCCATAAAGATGGCGGCTCTGGTGCACAACTGATCAGCAAGCCTGATAATTTAAAAGTAGTAGAGGCTGCATTCAGCTCGGATAACCGTTATATCTGGTATTCGCAACGCAATAAAGCATGGGATTACAATGCACAACTTCCGCAATATCAAATAGGAGTGTATGACCGTGACAATGGCGAGACTGAAGTGAAGACACAACGCTACGGCTCAGCTTTTACACCTACACTTTCTCCCGATGGGAAATGGCTGGTATATGGATCGCGTTATAACGATCAAACCGGATTAGTACTTCGCGATTTGAAAACCGGTGATGAGAAATGGTTAGCGTATCCGGTTCAACGCGATGAGCAAGAGTCAATTGCACCTTTGGGTGTATTGCCTGCGATGTCGTTTACACCAGACAGTAAAAATGTACTGGCCTCTTATGGAGGAAAATTCTATAGCATTCCGATCAGCGGAGGTGCTGCAATTAACATTCCGTTCCAAATGGAAACCGATTTCCTGATGGGCCCTGCTGTGCAATTTAAATATCCAATCAAAGATGATAAGGATATGGTCGTGACGCAGATTCGTGATGCAGTTGTTTCACCCAATGGAGCACAAGTAGCGTTCACTGCGTTGAATCGTTTATACACAGTTGACTTACCGAATGGAACTCCCAAGCGTGTAACCACTAACAACTATACCGAGGCACAGCCTTGCTGGAGTCCGGATGGATCGCAACTCGCCTGGGTAACGTGGGAGAACACTGCAGGCCATCTCTATAAAATGAATTTGAAAACAAAAGGAGCGAAACCTGTGCGACTGACCGCCACACCGGGATTATATTCAGAGCCTGCTTGGACATATCAGGGAAATAAGATCGTCTTCCTACGTGGAGCCACACAAGTTTTTAAAGATGCGCCCGATCCGTTCTTTGCAGGCGGACAGGAAGATTTGCTTTGGGTTTCGGGTGATGGCGGCAATGTGAATTTTATCACAAAGTCAAAAGGAAGAACCAGTCCGCACTTTGTAAAATCTGATGACCGGATATACTTATACAGCGAAGGGAAAGGATTACTGTCGATTCGTTGGGATGGCACCGATGAAAGGATTGTCGTGAAGGTTACCGGTATTACCACATACGGTTCTGAGTTGGGAGAAAATCATTGCATGTTGGTAGAATCCGCTCAGGAACCAGCACTGACACCTTCTACAGCCGGTATTATTAAAATGGCACCCGAAGGTGACCAAGCTTTTGCGAAGGTCAACAATGATATTTATGTGGCAACAATTCCGAAAACAGGTGGTGAGGCTCCTAAAATTTCAGTAGCCGATGCAAGCAGCGCACAATTTCCGGCCATGAAGCTTACTAAAATTGGCGGAGAGTTTCCAAGCTGGAGTGCCAACGGAAAAATTGTGTACTACACACTGGGCAATGCGTTCTTTACCTACAAGCTTGATTCTGCAAAAGCAAAAGAACTGGAACTGAAGAAAAAGAAGGCTGCAGAAGAGAAAGCAAAAGAAGCAGAAGAGAAGAATGATAAAAAAGATGAGGTTAAGAAAGATTCGACTGCCGTAGCCGCTGCCGATAAGAAAAAAGAAGAAGAGAAGAAAGATGAAGGCTACAAACCCGGAGAGATTCGCATTAAAGTAACCGTGCAAAAAGACATTCCTTCGGGAAAAGTGCTGTTGCAAAATGCGCGTATCATCACGATGAATGGCAACGAAATAATTGAACGAGGTGATGTACTGATCGAAAATGCGCGCATCAAACAAGTTGGAGCTGCCGGTTCAATTTCGGTAGATGCATCTGTGCAAAAAATGGATATGCAGGGCAAAACTATTATCCCGGGATTTGTGGATACGCACTCACACATGTGGCCGGCCTGGGGCATCCATAAAAATCAAGTGTGGGTCTACGCAGCTAACCTGGCGTATGGTGTTACCACTACACGCGACCCGCAAACGGCTACTACCGATGTACTGACGTATAGCGATATGGTAGAGACCGGACAAATCATTGGACCACGCGTGTATAGCACCGGCCCTGGTGTTGGATACTGGATGTACAACCTCAAAGATTTCGATCAGGCTAAAGATATTTTGAAACAGTATTCAGAATATTATAACACAAAGACGATTAAAATGTACTTGACGGGAAACCGTCAGCACCGTCAGTGGATTATACAAGCGTGTAAGGAGCAGAGTTTGATGCCGACTACGGAAGGTGGTCTTGATTTTAAGTTGAATCTCACCAACCTCATTGATGGGTACCCTGGTCACGAACACGCATTCCCGATTTATCCGTTGTATAAAGATTTTACAACAGCCGTAGCTGAATCGAAGATGACGTACACACCAACCTTATTGGTGGCGTATGGCGGACCATTTGGTGAGAATTACTACTATGCTACGGAAAATGTAAACGGTGATCCGAAACTGAATCACTTTACTGCGAAATCTGAGCTGGATGAAAAATCGCGCAGAAGACCAGGATGGTTTATGAAAGAAGAGCATGTGTTTGAAGATCACGCACGTTTTGTAAATGATCTGATAAAAGCCGGTGGTAATGCGGGTGTGGGTTCACACGGACAATTGCAGGGACTTGGCTACCACTGGGAATTGTGGAGCATCGCTTCAGGCGGTATGATTAATCATGATGCGCTGAAAGTAGCAACCATTCATGGAGCGAGAGCAATTGGGTTAGATGGCGACATAGGAAGTATTGAAGCAGGCAAACTGGCTGATTTAATTATCCTTGATAAGAATCCATTGGAAAACATCCGCAACACGAACACGGTAAATAAAGTGATGAAAAACGGAAGGTTATACGATGGCAACACACTGGATGAGGTATACCCGACAGTTCGTAAAGCTCCATCCTTTGCAAACGAACAAGCTAAACCAGAAAATTTGCCGGGTGTGAATAAATAAAAATTTATTGTCAGCCTGAGCTTGTCGAAGGCTGGAGATTTCGATAGTCAGGTTTCGACAAACTCAACCTGACAATAGAGAGGCCGGTTCTGAAAAGACCGGCTTTTTTCGTTTATTTTAGAGGATATTTAAAAGAGTAGTACGTATACACAGACGTTGTACGCAAGCCGCTAAATTCAGTTATGAATCAAAACGATGAATAGATTTAAATTTTTCACTCTTTCAACTCTACTAATCCTTTGGACAAGTACAAAGGCTCAATTGCTCATTGACGTCAATGACAATGGATTTTTAATTAATAATAACAAAATTGAATATCCAATGACCGAGATTAATTTAAAGTCCTTGGTGGGAAAACCTGATGGACGTTTTGACGGGATTAGTACAATTTACACTTATGACAACCTTGGATTAAGATTATATAAACCGCGCGATTCTAATTTTATCAATTCTTTATTTATAGATTTTATAAATGGTTCATATAAGTTTTCACCAAAAATAAAATTTGAAGGTAGCGTAAAAATTAACGGTTATAAAGTAGACAAAGGCTTGAAAAAAGACAGCTTGGTTAAAATACCAAACTTATTTTTTGACATGGACCGTCCCATTGATGCTGGGTATAGCGCGGTAACATTCAATGATGTAGAGATCATATTCTCTTTTAATTCAGAAGGCAACCTGAAAGACTTAGGTTTCAGTTTTTCCGAAGGTGATTTTAAAGAAAGGTCCAAAGGGCAAAGTTCTCAAGTAACTATTGAGAATTTGAACTTTAAATACGAAAAAGGTGAAATGAAAAATGACGGTGAGAAAATTGGTATTTGGGAGTACTATGACCAACCAAATGAATTATCACTTAAGTACGACCACGATACCAAAGTTATTCTATACATGAATAAAAATGAGGAGCAATTTGTTATCAAGGAGGGGGTAATTTGGGAACAGTCAACACTCGAATCTTACCCACGCGTAATTGGAAGCAATGTTGAATTTAGAAAATCATTAGCAAAACTTATAGATTTCCCAATTCAAGCAAGGAGTCAAAGAGTGAGCGGAACAGTTTATGTTTCGTTCATAATTGACAAAAATTCTAATTTACGGGACATAAAAATAGAAAAGGATATTGGAGGAAACTGTGGAGAGGCAGTAGTTAAGGCTTTAACTTCAATAAAGTATTCTTGGACACATGCCTCTAAAAATAATGTGAACTATGATTCAAAATTCATTCTCCCTGTTACTTTCTTATTTGATGCCGAAAAAAAGAACTCTATTTTACCGACAGGTGAAAAGCTATTTTTACCTAACGCTTATAGGATTCAAGAAATTAAAATTATTGCCATTGGTGTTCCTTCACCAGTAAAGAACTGACAACTTGTACCGCGGCCAGCGTACAACACCGTGTTTATGCCACCTTGGGGTTTGTCGTAGTTAAAAGTTTCATTTCTTTATTTAGTTTTGTCACGGTGGACACTTTGTACTGGTTGTGGTTGTCATGCTGCACATTTAACAAACACTCCTACACCCAAAGCGTCATAAACACAAACGTTGCCAGCCGTCAAAATATGGCGTAAGCGTCCGCTTATGCTAAAACCAATTATTCGCAAACATGTTTACTTTTGGGAATAACATGCAACGGAAGTTTAAAATTATTGGGTGGTTGTTGGGCAGCGTAGTGTTGCTGTACGTCCTTGTATTTATGGTATTCTATTTCTTCCAGGACAAATTTCTGTTTCAGTCGAAAAGCCTGCCAAAAAAATATGCATTCACCTTCAATCAGGAATTCGAGGAATTTTTTATTCCCACACCTAATGGTGACACGTTGAACGCATTGTTGTTCAGAACGGAACTTGAGTCAGAAAGGCTGATCCTTTATTTTCATGGTAATGCAAATAATCTCCAGCGATGGGGGGAATATGCTGTTGATTTCACTTCGCTCGGATATGACATTCTGATGATGGATTACCGGGGCTACGGAAAAAGTACGGGCACGCCCAGTGAAGAAAACCTTTACGAAGATGCTCAAACGATTCTGCAATGGTCGACAGATTCTCTTGATTACAAAAAATTAATCCTTTACGGAAGATCGCTCGGGTCGGCAGTAGCCTCCCATTTGGCGATCACTGCGAATGCGGATTTGTTAATCCTTGAAACTCCTTTTGAGGAGCTGGGTGATGTTCTCTATTCTTTTTCTTCCCATTACAAATTTTCGAATAAAACATTTTTGCCTAAAATCAGTTGCAGTCGGGTAATCATTCAAGGCACCCATGACGGGGTTGTTCCGTTATCATCGGCACTTAAATTAAAACCATTGCTGGATGAGAACGATCGCTTTGTGGTTATTGAAGGTGGGGGTCACAATAATTTGCGGGAGTTTGAAGAATACCACAAGACGTTGAAGGAAGTATTGGAGTGAAAATGGCCGGAATTCCTAAGCTTGAAGCCACAAGCTTGAGGCTTCAAGCCAGTAGCTTGTAGCCAAACTTTTAATTCAATATATTTTGGATACTATGGCTGTCCTGTTCATCTCCTTGTTAGCAGTTTACATCGCCATATGCCTTTCTTTTTTCTTTTTTCAACACCTCGGTTTCTTCAGGCCCGAAATACTGTCTACTGCTTTTCAATATAAATACCCTTTTCCTTTTGAAGAGCTTGATTTTAACATGGAAGATGGCGGGCGCATCAACGCAATTTATTTTAAAGTACCGAATTCGCGTGGGGTGGTCTTTTATCTGAAAGGAAACTCTAAAAGCATCAAAGGCTGGGGAAAGTTTGCCAAAGATTTTGTTAGCAACGGCTACGATTTTTTCATGATGGATTATCGGGGCTTTGGTAAAAGCAGAGGCAATAGAAGTCAGACAAAATTGTTCAACGATGCACAGTATCTGTACAAATGGCTGGCCCAATCCTATCCTCAACAAAA
>JANNQJ010000076.1:0-13962 GCA_031400675.1 Cyclobacteriaceae bacterium | reverse complement strand
GCTGCAAAACGAAATACTTGCCAGAACGGAAAATTCCAGGGCATAATCGCGAATACCGCACCAATGGGTTGCCACGCCACAAAACTCCTTTTTGCTTCCGTTGTTATTTCCAAATCGGATAAAAACTGTTCCGCATGTGTTGCATAGTAGTCGCACGCTGTGGCGCACTTTTCCACTTCACCACGTGCCTCACCTATTGCCTTACCCATCTCCAGCGTAATCACCCGGGCATACTCTTCTTTATTATTTCGAATAATACCGGATACTGTACGCATCAAATCAGATCGTTCTGCAAATGTTGTTTTCTTCCATGCATTAAATCCTACAGCAGCCTTATCCAATCTCCGTTGAATAGTAGCATCCTCCATTAATGGAAACTCTGCAATGAGGGATTGATTGTATGGATTAATTGATTTGAACATTCCTTTGTTATCAGTTACACGTTAATAGTTATCTGTTAAAAGTTAATAGCTATCCGTTATGGGTTCGTCCATTATAAGGAGTCCTTTATAAGCTATTAACTGACAACTGATAACCGCTTCACTATTTCCTCAGCCGCCATTCTTCCTGTCTCTGCAGCGCCATTCATAAATCCTTGATGCTTAATACTGCAATGCTCGCCCGCAAATAAAATATTTTGGAAAGGCTCAGCTTCTACTCCCGCAAACTTGCTCCACTGCCCAACTTTATAGGAAGTATAACTCCCCTTGGCAAACGGATTAGTTGACCAAACGAATTTGGAAATTTTGCCGTTGTACTCATTCGCTAATCCAGGAAAAACCAACTCTGCACCCGCAAGCCATTTGGCTTTTATTTCAGCGTACGATAGTGACCTAAATTGTTCGGCTGAATTTCCTCCACCTGCAAAGGTTAAAGAACCTCCCTCCGCATCCACCAATTGAGAGCTATCCCAAAATGTGGTATCATTCTGATCTGAAAACGTATAGCCTTGAAATCCCTGGTCACGCCACACACGCTTTTTAAATCCCATTGCCATTTTCACAGCGTTCCCAAAGCCCGCTTCGCTAATCCATTGTTGTTTCCGTTCCGGGAAACTAAAATTCATTTTCACTGATGGCATTACTTTAAATGGAATCGCCAGCACCACGTAATCCGCTTTAACAACTTCTGATTTCTGAGAAACATCAAACTTAAGTTCATAGTGATCCTCAACTTTATTGAGCTCCTTCAATACCCATCCTGGATTGACAACCTCTTTTACCTGGGCTTCCAATGCATCAATAAACTTCTGACTGCCGCCTTTAAACTTGTAGACTTCATGATAGTTACCAAACAGATGATAGTGCTCAGCATAAACAATTGGAGTTGATAGCATGATAAGCAAATTCAGTGAAGACTGCTCCGATGCCTCCATCGCATACTCGCCCTCCATTGCCATTTCAAAAAAGCGAAGCAGCCATCCGTCCATACCAATTCCTTTTAAGTATTCGGAAATGGATTGTTCATCCAAGTGCTTAAAAGCTTCAGCATTGTTATAATGAATATCTTCAGGAATGGAGTCAATATCTTTTGCGAGACGTTCAGCGAAAGGCTGCAACGCCTCTACAATATTTTCTTCCATCATTCTTTTGCCTTCAAAGAAATATGCTTTTGAAATCAAGGTATCGGTGTGAAGATCAAGCAAGTCAACGTTCAACTCCTTTGCCAGCGATAACAGATCTTCCTGTATGGAGTCAATAAACTCTGCTCCAAAATCAACATAGGCTCCTTCCACCACTGCATTCTCTACCGTTAACACACGGCCACCTGCGCGACCAGTCGCCTCATATATAATAGATTCAATGCCTGCTTTTTTTAAATGATACGCAGTAGTAAGTCCGGCAATGCCTGCACCTATTATAACAACCTTAGGTTTGGATGACGTTGAATTCCAACAACCTGTGATGGGCAAACTCAATGCGACTGCAGCGAGTGCGCTGGTCCGGATGAAATCCCTTCTTCCTTTATTTATTTCCTCAGCTTTTGCACGTCCATACGCACGTTTCAACAGCATGGCTGATATCGATCTCATTCTATTTTTATTAAAGAGTTATTGATTGCTCCCGATTACCGTTTTAGTTTTTGTGAAAAAACTTCGAATTCAACACATCATTCGTATCCAGGATTCTGTACCACCTGACCCTTGGTAGCTGTAAGCTCTCGTAATGGAATTGGTAGTATGGCCCGAAAGGCTTCAATGTCTAACAAACCACCCGACTTTATTTCCTCCACACGAGCCAGGTCGAAGTAGTAATGCCCTTCGAAATTAAATTCAGCTCGTATTTCATTGAGTATTGCATTGCGGTAATCCACATCGGTTGGAACATCTCCAGCAGCCAAAGCCGTTAAGCCTCGTTGCGTTCTTACAGTATTGAGATCGCCAAGACCGGCTACTCTCCCTTTTGCCTCTGCTGAAATCAAATACATTTCTGCGAGGCGGATGATGTATGCTGGGCTATCCTCATCAGATTCACCACGATATTTTTGCGACCGACCATTTGGCTGAATCGAAGTGTCATTATTTTCCGGATCAAAGTCTGCGAGGTTCGCACGAACATCGCCTGCGCGTATTGCAAAAAAATCAGAGAGATTTTCTGCTGCTAAAAAATTTACTTCTGTGTTCAAAGCAGAATCACGAGCATAGGTGAGCCCATTATATCGACTTCTATTTTGAGGATCAAAGGCCAACTCAAAAATTGACTCTACTGTTTGTCGGCTACTGAAAACGCTTGCATAGTCAACATCAGCTACTAAACCATAAGCGCCATCCGCAATGACTAAATCGGCATAGTCTTCGGCATTTCCATAATCTTTATTGTATAGATAAACTCTTGCGAGTAATGCTTGAACTGTTGCAGAGTTTACAAAAGCAGGATCGCGGTCATCTATGTTTACCAAAGCAAGCGCATCATTAAGCTCGGTTAAAATAAATGAATAGGTCTCCGCTACTGTGCTTCTTGATTCAATATCTCCGATCGTTTGAACAGTACTTACCACCGGTATACCAAACGAAGAAGCATTATCCCAATGCTCGCCGAAGAAGCGCAGCAGATCAAAATGTGCCATCGCCCGAATTGCACGTGCTTGTCCTTCAATTTCATTTTTGCGATCGGGATCAAAAGCAGGGTCGTCAATAGTCTCAAGCCCTTCAATTAACCGGTTTGCATTAGCAATCGTATTGTAAATGCCATACCACATCTCCTCAACAATAATATTAGAGGGAGTTACTTCTTGTGCACCCAACTCATCGATATTATTATTGTCAAAGCCTCCTGTTGCAGAATTTTCACAAATGGGTTCCCCAATCAATAAATAATTACCTCCGTAATAGGTTGGCGATTGCATGGAGCTATAAAGTCCAATGAGGGCGTTTTCAGCACTTTCTGCATCTTTAAAAAGATCATCCGCGTCAATATCATTGGGTGATTCCAACTCAAGAAAGTCACACGATGTTGTCGAGAACAAAAATGCGAAGAAGAGCGGGAAGATATATTTTATGTTTGTTGATTTCATAGTGGTTGCTTATTTAAAATTGAAATTAAACCCAATCAAAAATGTTCTGGCTTGTGGATATGCACCGTAATCGATACCAGCCGTAAATTCGTTGCCACCACCCGTAGAACTTACCTCAGGATCAAACCCTTTGTATTTTGAGAATACATATAGATTCTGAACTTCGAAATACGCACGAACACTGCTAAAGATTCTTTTGCCTGTAAGTGTATAGCCAAGATTTACATTTTGAATCCGGACAAATGATCCATCTTCTACAAACTGTGATGAGCCTTCGTAAAAGTTTGCATTGACAAAAGATGCCCTTGGATAATCAGTATTGTCGCCTGGTTGTTTCCAGCGATCGCGAACGGTGGTTGCATTGTTAGCGTATACTGAAAACAAAGAAACATCATCATTGCTATAGCCCACTGATTCGTAAACAGGTCTGATTAAATTATACACCTCGTTACCGAATGAATAACGTGCAAAAATGCTCAGGTCAAATTTCTTGTATTTAAAGTTGTTCGTCAATCCTCCGAAGGCATCCGGGAATGCTTTTCCAATAATTTGAGAGTCGTCACCATCCACATCGCCATCCTCATCTAAATCCTGATACATCGGATCGCCCGTGTCAGGATCAACACCTAAATATTTCACACCCCAGAAACTGCTTACAGATTCACCAATTTTCAGAATGTGTGTGGGTGCCAGATCACTGTATGCGCTAACCAAAATACCATCGTTGGTCAGGCTCTTGATTTCATTTTTAACTGTGGTAAAATTAAAACCCAGATCCCATTTAAAGTCACCCCTATCCATTACCCGTGCATTGATACTGAATTCAAACCCTGTGTTTTGGATTTCACCGCTGTTACGCGTGATGGTTGGGAAGCCCGTAGTTCCAGGAATGGCATCCTGACTTAACAGCTTGCTCTTATTAGATTTAAAAAATTCAAAGGAACCGCTAATCTTGCCGACAAGTAGTTCGTAGTCAATACCAATATTCAACATTTTATTTTCTTGCCAGGTAAGAGAAGGGTCAGCAATGTTGCGGAGTTTAACACCGGCAATTCCGTAATACCGGGTTGGCGAATAGAAAGAAACATTCTGAAAGTCTCCAATTTCCTGATCACCCGTTAAACCATAGCTGACACGTAATTTTAAATCAGAAATAGTTTCGTTGCCTTGTAAGAAACCTTCCTGAGAGAGTCTCCACGCCAGAGAGGCCGAAGGGAAATAACCAAAGCGATTATCTTGCGAGAATCTCGATGATCCGTCTGCACGAACGGTGGCTGTTAACAAATACTTATCCTTTAAAGAATAGTTTACGCGCCCCAGAAATGACATGAGCGACCATAGTGTTTCATCACCCGTTGCCTTTACAATATTGGCAGCACTTGAAATTAGCTGCAGACTACCGGCTGGAAACCCCTGACCTGTAATACTGTTTCTATTTGTAACAGATTTTTGCAGTGTAAATCCACCCAAAAGTGTTAAACTACTTTCACCCATATCCTTTGTATAGGTCAGGATGTTTTCATTTAACCACGTTGTGTTTTGATAATTCGCTTCAAACGCTTCACCACCTACAGCCTCAGCATCTGCTGTTATTGGAGATTTAAATTGTCTGTCGGAGCCATACGTTAAATCCGTAGAGAAAGAAGTTCTGAACTTCAAATTCGAAATCAATGCATAATCCGCATACACAGTACCCAAAAATCTGGTTGATGTTGTTATGGCGCTTATTTCTCTTGCAGATTTAACGGGATTGTCGGAAAGCCAACTGGCTTGATAATCTTCGAAGCTGGTGTAATCACCATTGTCATCATACACCGGCATAAGCGGTGACGCGCCTATAATGTTCGTGATGATGCCCGTGTACGTATTATCATTAAAGCTTCTTCTATTTTTTGAATAGGAAACAAAAGCGCTCGTACCTACTGTTAACTTATCATTTACCTGCTGATCAAGATTTAACCGATAGTTCAAACGCTTATAATAATTTTCGATGATGATACCATCCTGATTGAAGAAACTAAAGCTTGAATAGTACTTTGTTTTATCGGTTCCACCACCCAAGGAAAGCTCATAGTTTGAAACCGCTGCAGAACGCGTTACTTCATCAAGCCAATCGGTGTCAACTCCTGTGGAAAGATCAAAATTCTCGAGCGGAGCTGTAAGAATTGAGGGATCAAAGCCGGCACCAAAATAAAGTGGATCATCATTGTATTTATCAAGGTCATTTTGCCTGGCTTCCTCCAACAGGCCAACAAATTCTTCACTGCCCATAAACTCTATGGGCCTTGCTATTTTTTGCACACCATAGTATGCGTTAAAATTTATTGATGGCTTACCTACTTTACCGCGCTTGGTCGTAATTAGAATTACACCGTTAGCAGCACGCGCTCCGTAAATAGAAGCAGCAGAAGCATCTTTCAAAATTTCAATTGACTCTATATCATTCGGGTTGATATCGGAAATAGAACTCATATTCTGTCCGTTACCCACAACGTTTCCTTCTGTATCAAATGAAGTAGAAAGACTAGAATTGCTTTGGCTGATCATGGGGATTCCGTCCACTACATACAACGGACTGTTATTGCCACGAATGTTAATGAGCAAACCTGCACCCGGTGTCCCTGAAGGAGTCGTCACGTTAAGACCTGAAACTCGACCTTGAATAGAAGAAGCTAAGTTTGTTACCGGTTGATCTTTAAATTCTTTATTATTAATTGAAGCAATAGCACCCGTAATCTGACTCTTTTCTTGAGTACCATATCCCACAACAATAACATCCTGTAAAAGCGTGGCATCGGCAACCATGCTAACATTAATTATCGTTTGGTTGCTGACTACAATTTCTTGCGAACTATAACCAACAAAAGTAAATACAAGGGTCGCATTTTGGGCCACCGTCAAGGTGTAGCGCCCATCACTGTCGGTTGTAATACCATTCGTTGTGCCTTTTTCAATAATGCTTAAGCCAGGAAGTGAGCTGCCATCCGATTGATCAGTCACGGTTCCGCTCACTGTAATTTTGTCAGATTGTGCTACTACCGACAATGTTACTACAAGCGCTAAGAGTAAAGAGTAGTATTTTCTCATGCGATTTGAAGTTGGTTTAGAATTATGTTTGGTTGTAATTGGTTATTTCGAAATACAATTCTAAAAGTGTCAAATCAACCAAAAAAGTTGTCAAATCAGGATGAGTTAAATAATTAATGAATTGTAATTCAAGTATTTAACATGACAGAACCTACTAACTGATATCTGACCGTCAAATCAACGTCAGATTTAGGTATGTTTGCTTACAATGATCCCTCCTCGGATTAAAGAAGCCATAGAGGCAAATCCCGAATTAAACGAGCAACTGCTAACCAGTGGTCTGGGGTTGGATTGGAAGAAATTCAACCGAACTGTATTTGAATTTATTGCCAGGCGGGTGAATAAAAAGGTTACTCAGCAAGCGATTCAAAATTCTTACCTCATTACTGAAAAGCTCATCATCGGCAAAGATCAATTGCAAAGTATTTTATTTAGCAAGAAACTTTCCACAGAAGAGGCTTTCATTGACTACCTCTCCCAGCTAAAGCGGACTTTCAACTGGGTTAGCAGTAAAACATTGTACACGTATTGGAGTGGTGGAAAAGCCAAGAATACCAAACTCAATGTCTTACTGGTTTTTTTGGATGTTGAAATGGCTGACTGGGATAGTTGGAAAAGAGTTCAGCCCTCGGGAATTTTTAGAAACATGACTGTACGTCATAGTCGCAGAGGCGGCCCACAAGATCTGCTGAAGAATTATTACCTGGGGAGCTATTATTTGTACTACCAAAAATCAGACAACAGTGATAACCTGGTGAAAGCTCCTTTTATTATTGGAGTGGATGAACGAGGGCAAATTTATGCCGAGACGTTAACAGAAGGTCATCCCTACAAGAGCAGCTTAATTGAAATTCGTGATGGCATCCTCTACATCCACTGTGAGAATCAACTTTTCGATGAAAAGGAGAATCATATTTTTAATGTGGGGAATGAAACAAACCCGGAGGTTCTCTTTGGCATTTCCAACACCATCAGCGTAAAAACAAAACTTGCCATTGGTATTCGGAATGTGTTGGTTAAACAACAAGAGAATTTTAATGAGGATACTTTTACAGAAAAAGAAATATCATTTTCGGTGCCCGGTAAAATGAACAGTGAAGAAAACGTGGTGTTAAATTATTTTAACGAGCAAACTACCAACCTCATCAATTCCCGTTATTGCTGCTCACTAGCCGAACTGAAGAATAAATTAAGCCAGAAAGTCTGATTAGTTATGGATCACTATTATCGGAGAGTCGACCATTCTTCCCAAAGAAATTACAATCCATCACAAAAGCTACCCCGAGCTACAACGGCACAGCAGATACTTCAAACTTAGGCGATGGCGTGTTTGCCAACAGTCTGGAGGGCAACATGGCTAACTCTGTTAATGGAAATACTATTGACGGATATACACTACTGAAAACAATTATTGTGTAGACGGTCATCAGCACAAAATTCTAACTTTGCAGGATGAACGTTGCGTTGATCTCCATTCTCATGCTTTCCATCTCCATCCAGGAAAAAATTTCAACGGATGCGTTGTTACAAAATCCCTTTGATCTTCAGCAATTCAAAAAGGCAAAAGGTCCATCCAACAGTGGAGGTGCAGATGTTCAGCCGTATTACTATAAACCAGATGAGAAAGGAGTGTTCTTCCGTTTCTTTTTGTTCAGGTCTCCGCAAACATTTATGTATTCCGGCAATGGAGACAAAAAATTCCCTGTGCGATCAGGAACTGGATTTCAAATTGTTACTTACAAGTTTTTAGGGAAATATCGCGATGCCTTTTTAGATCCTACCGAAACATTGATTGAAGTAGTGGCTACCTAAAACGACCCCGACTTACCTGAACTTGCTTTTGTCGGACTCGATACGCTGACCATCAAAAAGAAACTTGGAGACAACTTCATGCGGAAAAACAATTGTTTCATTTATGCGAAAGACAACCACGCATTAGTGTTGAGCATCTCCAAAGGGGTAGTAAAGTGTTTAAAATACGCGAGACTCAACACGAAGGTCACGCAGAATTCAATTCCTGAAAAATTGACTGAAATAAATTGTACAAATCGGCCTGTCCGTTGACTTGGCTTTTATTCCTCTTTCAAAACATCATCGTTTTATCACTTTCCGTGACATTACTTTGTCTTTAAATTGGATTCGAATCAAATAAATCCCATCCTTAAGCACAGTCAAATCTAATGGCTCCCTGTGATTGTTTGACTTTTTAATAATTACAGTTTCCCCAATCAAATTCATCACCATAATATTCTCCATAACATAGTTTGAAGAAACATTTAAAATGTCATTAACTGGATTTGGGTAAAACTCAAAACTATGTTCATTTACTTCGATACCAGTAATAATAGATACTGTTATCGGTAATGAGGTTGTGCTTTCACAATCTAAAACGGTTTGAGTGGCATAATAAGTCAAATCATTAACCAATGTCTCTCCGAGGGATAACTCATTAATTCTGTTGAACGCATCCGCTTCAGAACTATACCACTTAATACCACTTCCAGAAACAACTAAATCAGCAATGGTTTGACCTGTTTCAAACGCTTGAGGCGATACGCCTGTTGGAGCAAGAGGTATTGCATTTACGGATGAAACAACTTCAAGCCTGTTAATAGATTCGCATGAAGCCATCGTTTGTGTTGCATAATAATGGGTTCCATTAAGGATCGGAGTAGTTGGTGACAAAGAAGAACCTCCCGTTAGTACATCATACCATCGAACATCTGCTCCTACAGCCGTTAAATTTGCTATAACAGATCCAGCACAAAACGTTTGGTTTAAATCGCCTGTAGGTGTAGGAACAGCCAGAACGGTGACATCGAGCCGCGTTGATTCGCAATTGTTTAATGTTTGCGATGCATAGTAATGTCCTTCAGCCAATAGTGTTGTTGGAGGCAAAGGAGTCCCACCTGATGATACATCATACCATTTGATGTCTGTTCCGGACATCGATATATTCAAATATTCAACAATTGCTCCTGAGCACATGGTTCGCGTTTCCATTCCATTGGGAGGAGGCGTTGTGTTGATCAATGCTGTTACATCCAAACGCGTTAATGACTCACAACCATTCAATGTCTGGGTAGCGTAGTAGTGTGAAGCTGACACCAATGGAGTTGATGCAGGCAATAAGGTACCACCCTTTGCAGCACTGTACCATTTTATATTAGTTCCTACAACGGTAAAATTTTCAATGGTTGACCCAGAACAAAGTGTTTGGGTAGAGGCACCTATTGGTCTATCCGTGGACACGACAGTTACTTCCAACCGTGTTAATGACTCACAGGAATTGAGGGTTTGTGATGCATAATATTTTTGTTCGTCCAGCAATGGCGTGGAAGAGGACAAGGGTGGTGTACATCCGAAAGGAGAATTGTACCATTTAATTTCTGTTCCATTTGCAACCAGATTTGCAACAGTGGCGCCAGAACACATTGTTTGAACTAAGGCTCCTGTTGGAGCGGGTGTTGAGGTGACCGTTACATCCAGTCGTGTCATGGATTCACATCCACTTTGTGTTTGTGTTGCATAGTAATGAGCATTGTTTATCAAAGGAGTCGAGGGCGATAATGGTGAACTTCCGGTTGCTGCACCATACCACTGAATAGCTGAACCGCTCGGTATTAAGTCATGTACCTGAGCTCCCGAACAAAATGATTGAGTGGAAGAGCCTGATACAGTAGATGTTGAGTTTGGTGTTAATGTGACAATAATATCTAACCGATTTCCAGATTGGCAAGCACCAATTGTCTGAGATCCAAAATAATGAACATTATCTTGCAATACATGGTCGGCAGAAAGCTCGGTTCCGCCCGAAGCAGATGTATACCACTTAACATTACTCCCTTCTGCTTTCAGATCCGTAATAGTTGAACCTGCACAAAACGCTTGGCTGGTGGAGCCGGTTGGTGAACCCGTAAGAGAACTAACGGAAACCGTTACGGCTAACCTGGTTAATGATTCGCAATTGTTGATGGTTTGCGTGGCAAAATAGCGAGTGCCATTTGTGATGACCGTAGCAGGTGACAATTCTTCCTGACTCACTGCGGATCCGTACCATTGAATCATACTACCAGTAGCCGAAAGGTCAGCAATCGTTGCATTCGTACAAAAGTTTTGAGAGGCAGATAATATTAATTTAGGCGAACTGGAAATTCTATTGGTTCCATCCCCGACCTCTCCATACCCATTATATCCCCAAGCATACAGGGATCCATCTGTTTTAGTTGCTAATCCATGAGTGTGGCCTGCTGAAACAGATTCCCAATCAGAATCATTGCCAATTTTTGTTGGAAAAAGTCGATAAGCGGTTGAGGGTCCGCCAGCTGAGGGTGTGCCATCACCTAATTGATAATAATCATTCCAACCCCAAGCCCAAAAGGTTCCATCCTTTTTTAATGCCATCGAATGTATCATTCCAGCTGATGCTGATTTCCAATCTGCTGACTCACCGATTTGAACTGGAAACTTTGAGCGTAACATTGTACCATCTCCCTGCAAGCCACCCATCGTCCATAACGTTCCATCCTTTTTAATTGCAAGGGTATGAGAACCACCCTCAATACTTTCCCAATCGTTACAATTTCCAACTTGAGTAGGGGTCATGATATCCACATTCACATCATCGCCTATCCCAAGTTTGCCACCACCATTGTCGCCCCAAGCCCACAGAGATCCGTCATTCTTAATAGCCAAACTAAAATAAGCCCCTACGGCTATAGTTTTCCAATCGTTATCTGTGCCTATTTGGACAGGAATAATTTTGTGGGTTGGGCTCATACTGCCATACCCTAATATTCCAAAGTAATTAGCACCCCATGTCCATAAGGTACCATCCTCCTTCAGGGCAAGACTATGGTAATCTCCAGCTGCTGCAGCTTTCCATTTCGATCCTGCTGCAATTTGAACAGGGAATTGCCTATGAATATAGGTTCCATCTCCTAATTGGCCATTTTCATTATATCCCCAACCCCAAAGTGTTCCATCAGCTTTAATGGCTAGGATATGAACTTTTCCGCCTGAAATTGTTTCCCAATTATTATCCGTTCCTATTTGACCAGGCTCCTTTCTTCCATTTGTTGTGCCATCCAAGAATGCCCAATTTCGGTTTTCTCCCCATCCCCATAATGTTCCATCCGCTTTAATGGATGCTGAAAAATATTCATTGGTATGAATTTTTTTCCATGTTACAGGGTTCGTAAAACTAGGTTTCGGTGTAGTATTGATCGCAAGAGATACAATTACATCTAGTCTACTGACAGACTCACAAGCATCAATTGTTTGTGAAGCAAAATAATGAGTGCCCTCCACCAACAAGGTGGTTGAAGGCAATGTTCCACCTCCCCCATTACTTGAATACCACTTGATTCCTGTTCCAACGGCAGTTAATGCCGAAATGGTTGAACCTTCACAAATCAACTGAGAAGATGCTCCTGACGGAGAAGGCGTTGGAGTTGTATTGACGAATGCAGTTACATCTAAACGGGATGTTGATTCACATAAGTTAATAGTTTGTGATGCATAATAATGACTTCCGCTATTGATGCTTGAACTGAATGATAAAGCTGATCCGCCCGAAGCAACATTGTACCATTTAATGTTAATTCCTGATGCAGTCAGATTTGCAACGGTAGCCGAATTACAAAATGTCTGTGAAGACAGGCCCGTGGGAGAAACAGGGATTGCATGTATGGTTACGATAACTTCCAAACGAAAGCATGACTCAACAGAATTAATTGTTTGGGATGCAAAATAATGGCCTCCATTAATCAACAAAGTATTGTCCGGAATTGCGGATCCACCAGATGACGTTGAGTACCATTTAATGCCAATACCAGATGCAGCCAAATTCGATACAGTAGTTCCCGAACAAAATACTTGTGAGCCAGAACCTGTTGGCGTTCCAGTTATACTGATCGTTACTTCCAATCGAGTAATTGATTCGCAGGCAGCTATGGTTTGAGAAGCAAAGTAATGTACTCCATCTATCAAAAGGCTATTACTGGGAAGTGTAATTCCTCCCGTTGAACTTAAATACCATTGGATATTAGTACCTGTTGCGGCCAGATTTGTCACGGTAGCACCACTGCAAAAAATTTGAGCCGATGAGCCGGAAGGAGCAGTTGTAGGTGAAGTATTAATTGAAACGGTTACATCCAGTCTCGAAACAGATTCACAAGAGGATAATTTTTGGGTTGCATAATAATGACTTCCATTCACCAAGGGGGTATTTGCCGCCAGCGCAGAACCTCCTGAAGCTGCAGCGTACCAGCTGATGTTTGTACCGCTTGCCTCCAAGTCTGCAATGGTGGCAGAAGAACAAAATGCTTGTAAAGTTTCACCTGTAGGTGCGGCTGTGAATAATAAAAGCGGTGATGTTTCATCTATCCACGTACCATTTCCCAATCTTCCCCAGGTATTATCACCCCAGCCCCAAAGTGTGCCATCTGTTTTAAAGGCGAATGAATGTTGATCACCCGAAGTAATCGATGTCCAATTCGAATCGATCCCCAACTGTGTAGGAATGGTTCTACTTTCATCTTCTCCAAAAACAACACCTCCAATTATATAACCCCATGACCAAAGGGTACCATTGGTTCTTATGGCCAGTGAATTATTACTTCCTGCGTCAATGGATTTCCAGCTAGAAGCAGTTCCAACTTGGGCTGGAGTAGTTTTGCCTGAATAGGTACCATCACCCAATTGACCTCTTTCATTATCACCCCAACTCCATAACGTTCCATCAGTTTTCAGTGCAAGTGAAAAATCGTATCCAGCTTCGACCGATTTCCAATTCGTAGCCGTTCCTATTTTCGTGAAGGTATTTTTATCGGTTGTTGTACCATCACCCAACTGACCTTCTGCATTATGGCCACTTGCCCAGATTGTTCCATCCGTTTTAATGGCAAGGGTATGATTGCCACCGGCAGAAATGGATTTCCAATCTGTTGCCGTTCCCACTTGCGTGGGAATAAATGCAGGATTTGAAAATCCTAGTTGACCATAAAAATTATCACCCCATGCCCATAAAGTTCCATCGGTCTTGATCGCTAATGAAAATCCTGATCCCGCACATGTTGATTCCCAATTTGTAGCTGTTCCAATTTTGGTGGGCACATTTCGGTGATTTCCAAAAGAGCCATCTCCCAATTGACCCCAAAAATTACTCCCCCATGCCCAAAGGGTACCATCGGTTTTGATGGCTAAAGAGTGATTGTTCCCTGCGGAAACTGATTTCCAATTGGAAGCTGTGCCAATTTGAACAGGAGTTGTTCTTTCAGTTGTTGTGGCATCGCCTAACTGGGCATCACCATTAAACCCCCAGGCCCAAAGGGTGCCGTCAGTTTTAATGGCAAGTGTATG
>JANNQJ010000075.1:0-1974 GCA_031400675.1 Cyclobacteriaceae bacterium | reverse complement strand
GCCTTGCCGTACTGTGCATCGTTTCATTAGCTTTTAACTCATCTTCTTGTGTGAATGTGGCTTCATGGTACAGAACAACTACATTCTGTAGTTGTTTAACAAGAGCTTTGTAATACTGTGTATCCGAACAATACGCATAACTCCGGGACTTACGCGGAGGTAACGTCAGGTCTTCGTTTTTGTAAAGTACACTATCTGTTTCTTTATCTTTAACATCAGCTCCGTTTTTAAGATTTGTAATCTGTTCAATCAGTAAACCCGGTGGTAACTTGTGTTTATCAATTCTTCTTGGCTTCCCCTTTTCCCTGATCAGAAAACCCGAGCATGTTATTTTGTGCGATAACGGGATGGTTTCAACGGTGAGGTGTTTATCCTCGAAGATTATTTCTTGTTTTTCGGGTGTTAGCGTATGAAAGACTATTTTAAAGTTTAAGGCAGACTTAGAATACTTTAGTTGTGTAATAATAACTTCATCTAACCCTTTATGACTATACAGGTGCAGATCTGTTGCTCTGCGATTCAAGTGCAGTGTAAACAATAGCCCCATCAAACCCAGGTAGTGATCGCCATGCAGATGGGAAATGAAAATATGATCGATGCGATGCAAATGAAGATCGTATTTCATCAATTGCATCTGGGCGCCCTCACCACAATCAATCAGAAAGTAATGATTCTTAATTTCAATGAATTGAGAGGAGGGAAGCCTGCCATAAGCCGGAACTGCTCCGCTAGAACCTAATATGGTAATTTTAAAGGGCATGATAAATAACTGAAAATAAAATGACCAAAATCGTTATGATTTTGGTCAAGTTAAATTATGTATATTTTTTGAACTTAGTTGTTGTCTCTTTCCTTTAAATCTCTCTCGATCTCATGCATGAAAACAGAATCCACAGCCTCTTCAGGTGTAAGGGTAATATTAAGCACGCTGTCAAGTTGAGAAATTTTAATCAGTTTCAATGTGTGCTCAGAGAGTGCCGCCAGTATGAAAATTCCACCTTCTTCCTGAAAAATTCGATTACCAACAAGCAAGGCACTTAAGCCTGATGAATCGGTATATTTTACATCGGATAGGTCAAGGATAATATTCTTAACTCCTTCGGCATGGAGTGTAATCAATTCAGACTTTAACCCCGGGGCTACACTGGAATCCATCTTCTCCTCATGCAGGCGAAGCAGGCTGTATTTTTCCTGCTTGTCGATCGTATACTTCATCTTAAAAATTTGTTTATGGCTAGGTGTTAAGCCTAATGCCTAAGTCCTATTAATAGCCTCTAAATTAACTGATTTTAGCGAATTTATGATACTCTGCTCAATTCTTTGCAACAAGGTGGAATAATCAACAGAAGCGAGTGTTTCACCCGTAACCTGAGTATACAGTTCTTTGTAGCGATCTGAAATTGAGCTTACAATTTGGTCGGTCATTTCAGGTACCTGCTGGCCATCTTTCCCCTGAAATCCGTTTTCGATCAGCCATTGTCTGACAAATTCTTTTGAAAGTTGTTTTTGTGTCTCGCCTTTGTGTTGCCGGTCTTCATACCCATTCGCATAAAAGTATCTGGACGAATCTGGTGTGTGTACTTCATCGATTAGGTAAATCGTTTTGTTGTTTTTGCCAAATTCGTACTTGGTATCCACCAGGATCAGTCCCCGGTTGGCAGCTAATTCTGTTCCTTTATGAAATAACTTTAATGTGTAATCTTCCAGCATTGTGTATTCCTTTTCTGCAACCAAGCCTCTCTTTAAAATTTCTTCTCTTGAGATGTCTTCATCGTGCCCGACATGTGCCTTTGTAGTGGGTGTAATGATGGGGTGGGGGAGTTTGTCATTTTCTTTCAGACCCTCTGGCAGCACTACTCCACATAATGATCTTTTCCCTGATTTATATTCGCGCCATGCGTGACCTGCGAGGTGGCCACGAACGACCATCTCTACCGGATAGGTTTCGCATTTGAAACCAATGGTCACGTTCGG
>JANNQJ010000074.1:0-4240 GCA_031400675.1 Cyclobacteriaceae bacterium | reverse complement strand
CAAAACTTTTACAACGGAACTGCTCAACGCTTGGCGTTGAAAGTCCGTAACCATTGTTTTCAATTACAAAAATCACGGGCAGATCCCACACGGCCGCCACGTTTATAGCTTCGTGAAAATCACCTTCGCTTGTTCCGCCATCACCATTGAAGACAGCCGTTATCTTTTTTTCTTTTTTAAGTAAACTGGCGAGCGCTATTCCATCGGCCACTCCATTTTGTGGGCCCAGGTGTGAAATCATTCCTACAATATGATGTTCGTTCGTGCCAAAGTGAAAAGAACGGTCGCGGCCTTTTGTATAGCCCATCATGGTTCCCTGCCACTGCGCAAATAGCCGATCGAAAGGCATGTTGCGAGAAGTGAAAACGCCCAAATTTCTGTGCATGGGAAGAATATACTCATCTTCTTCAAGCGCCATTGTCAAACCAACAGCAATTGCTTCTTGTCCGATGCCGCTAAACCATTTGCTGATTTTATTCTGACGTAAAAGAATAAGCATTTTTTCCTCGATCATCCTTGGAAAAAGAAGACCTTGGTATAAGTCTTTCAGAACCTTGTCGGAATAGGATTTGCGATTGAAATTCATAGAAAAAGAATTGGCCGCGAAAGATAAAATCTTTACCCGAGTAGTCCTATCGGGACTTCAAACAGTTGACTTTATTGTTATTTTTGAGTTCTTATGATCTCTTTCAGTGAATTCAAGCTCGAAAATGGTTTGCGTGTGATAGTGCACGAAGACCCCACCGTACAAATAGCAGTGATGAATATTTTGTATGATGTAGGCTCGCGTGATGAACGGGAAGAGAAAACAGGATTTGCGCATCTCTTTGAACACCTTATGTTTGGAGGCTCGGTGAACATTCCAAATTATGATGAGCCTCTTCAGCGAGTTGGTGGCGAGAATAACGCCTTTACCAATACCGACATTACCAATTATTACCTGACCTTACCAGCTTCCAATCTTGAAACAGGATTCTGGCTTGAGAGTGATCGCATGTTGAGTTTATCCTTCGATCCTAAGGTGTTGGAGGTGCAACGTAAAGTTGTTATTGAAGAATTTAAGCAACGATATCTCAATCAACCGTATGGAGATGTTTGGTTAAAACTCAGGCCTCTTGCATACCAGGTTCATCCGTACAAGTGGGCAACTATTGGCAAAGAGATCAGTCATATTGAAAACGCCACCATGGATGATGTCAGAGATTTTTTCTTTCATCACTACAGACCGAACAATGCAATTCTTGTAGTTGCAGGAAATGTTACCATTGATCAAGTAAAAAAACTTTCTGAAAAATGGTTTGGACCAATTCCTTCTGGCAACAGGCCTCTACGCAAATTACCACTGGAGCCAACGCAGCAAACAAAACGTGTACAAACAGTGGAGGCAAAAGTCCCTGCCAATGCACTGTATAAGTCGTATCACATGCCTGGCAGATTTCATGAGGATTATTATGCAGCTGATTTATTGAGTGACATTCTGAGTCGTGGTCATTCAAGTCGATTATATAACGAACTGGTAAAGGAGAAAGAGATTTTTACTTCCATTTCTTCATTTGTAATGGGAACCATTGACCCTGGTCAGTTGGTGATTAGTGGCAGAACAAAGGATGGAATAAAACTTGAAGATGCCGAAAAGGAAATAAGCGTAGTTATTGAACAAGTAATGTCTGGTGTTACTGAAGCAGAATTAGAAAAAGTGAAAAACCAGGCTGCGTCTACGCTGGAATTCGGAGAGGTGGAAGTGATGAACCGAGCGATGAATCTGGCGTTTTCGGCTCTTTCCGGAGATGTGAATCTTGTTAATAAAGAAAAAAGTAAAATTGACGCTGTGAATACTTCTGGTATCCATAGGATGGCTCAACGTATTTTGAAAGAAGAGAATTCAAGTGTGTTATATTATAAGTCAGTTATCAGTTAATAGTTATCGGTTAGTAGTAACAACTTATTTTTGAGAATATTAACCGATAGCGGATTACTGATAACCGATAACCGATACGATATGAACATTCGCATAGGCATGGGTTTCGATGTGCACGAACTGGAAGAAGGTCGTGACTTTTGGTTGGGTGGAATAAAGTTACCCTCCTCAAAGGGTGCTACCGGTCACTCCGATGCCGATGTGTTGATCCACGCCATTTGTGATGCGTTACTGGGCGCAGCGAATCTTCGAGATATTGGCTTTCATTTTTCCAACCAGGATGAGCGCTGGAAAGGAATGGATAGTAAGTTCTTTTTAAAGGAGGTTACTCGCATGCTAACCGAGAAGAACTGGAAAGTAGGAAATGTAGATTGCACCATTTGTTTGGAAAATCCTAAGATCAATCCGCATATACAGGAAATGAAAAAAGCATTAGCTCCTTTAATGAATATTATAGTCGATGATATTTCGATCAAAGCTACCACCAATGAGAAGCTTGGTTATGTAGGTAGAGAAGAAGGCGTGTGTGCATACGCAGTTGTGCTCATTCATAAACAAGGGCCATTTTTAGATGTTCAATGAGTTCGCTGAAAATCATTACGACTCAGGATGGATCACACTCTTTATTGAATGAACAACTGAATGAAACGTATCATTCTGTTCATGGAGCCTTGCAGGAATCGAAACACGTATTTATAGTACACGGTTTGGATTTTGTTACCGGAAATTTAGGGAAGACAGCCCTTCATATACTTGAAGTTGGATTTGGTACAGGACTGAACGCATTGCTGACTTTACAGCAAGCTCTTACCCATAATCTTATTATCCACTACACTACCCTGGAAGCATTCCCTGTGGGAGAAAACGTATGGTCAAAGTTGAACTACGCTGAGTCTTTAGAATCAAAAAAATGGTTTGAGACATTGCATCAAGCGAACTGGAATGAATGGGCAGAAATTTCGCCAACATTTCAGCTTCGGAAATTAAAGACTACACTTCAGGAAGTAGCCTTAGAGAACAGTCATTTTGACTTAATCTATTTTGATGCATTTGCCCCAAATAAACAACCGGAAATGTGGGAAATTCCGATGCTTGAAAAAATTGCTAACGCCATGAAGCCCGAAGGAGTGTTTGTTACATACTGCGCAAAGGGTCAACTCAAGCGGGATTTGGAAAGTCTGAAATTGAGCGTGGAGTCTTTGCCTGGGCCTTCCGGTAAGCGAGAAATGGTGCGCGCAAAAAAATAATTTGGCTAACAGCAGTTAGCACAAACGATTGAAAAACTTTTTTCTGAAATTCCAATATATAATTTCAGGTTATTGGATTATTACCAAATTTTCATTTGACTATTTTTACTGAAGCAGAATAAAATTTTTTAGGCTTCATTATAATGTCAGCACCCCCAAGAAGGAGAACTCAAGGATTGTATCATCCAAGCTTCGAACACGACTCCTGTGGTATCGGTTTCATCGCCAACATCAACGGGTTAAAAACCAATCAAGTGTTATCAGATGCATTAACGATGCTCGAGAATATGGAGCATCGCGGTGGCAAGGGCAGCAGCCCAAAGACGGGCGATGGTGCCGGTGTACTGATTCAACTGCCTCATGATTTTTTTGTGGAGGAATCCTCGCGGCTGGGGTTTGCCTTACCTGCTTTTGGAAAATATGGGGTGGGCATGGTATTCTTTCCGCGCAATAAAAAAGTGATGAGCGCCTGTCGTGAATTACTTCGGAAGAATATTAAGGAGTTGGGATTTGAGTTGTTGGGGTATCGTGTGGTGCCTGTGGATCACAGTGTACCAGGGCCGGGTGCTGCAGAAGTAGAACCGGTTATTGAGCAAGTATTTGTAAAAGCAAAAGACGATTCGCTGGAAGCAGATGCTTTTGAACGAAAACTCTTTGTACTGCGAAATTATACATCGCATGTCATCACGCGCGATATAAAAGGAAGCAACCAGGAATTTTACATTCCAAGCTTTTCAGCACGCACCATTATTTATAAGGGGCAACTTAGAACGGAACAACTGCGGCAATATTTTGATGATCTTCAAGATCCACGAATCAAAACTGCGTTGGCATTGGTTCATTCACGCTTCTCAACCAATACTTTTCCGAATTGGAAATTAGCACAACCTTTCCGTTTTATCGCGCACAATGGTGAGATTAACACCATCCGTGGCAACGTGAACAAAATGAAATCGAAAGAGGCCTTGTTTAAGTCCACGCTCTTTACCGATGAAGAGTTGAAAATGCTGTTGCCGATTACAAATCCGGAAGGATCAGACTCAGCCAATCTGGATGCACTTGTTGAAATGCTGGT
>JANNQJ010000073.1:0-2435 GCA_031400675.1 Cyclobacteriaceae bacterium | reverse complement strand
GGCTGTGGTTCCATAGGCTAGTCCCGAAGGAACATAAAAGGTGGCTTTACTTCCCTCTGGTAAAAGTTGCAAGCCTACAAGTACTCCATGCGGATAGTTTACGACTCTACTACCAGACCCTGCGGATGGTTCGATGATTTTATCAATAAATACAGATTGATCAGTCATTAACTTTCCTTTGAAGGAAGTCTTTACAGGATCATACAGGGAAGGCGTAGCTCCGGTCCCCATTTCTGTAATCACATAGCGTATCCCACTTTCATGTTCAATCACATTTGCTATTTCTTCTTCAATCAAATAAGTATCAATAGCAGCAACGTCAGCTGTTAATTTATCTTCTTGCTGTTGAGTGGGCACCACGTCTATTAAATGGATATCGAAAACTAAATTAGCATTGCCCGGTATGGTGCCTTGGCCGCTGGTACCATATGCCCAATATGAAGGGATATAGAGTTTAGCATGTGCACCTTGCGTAAGTAATGCTAATCCAATTCCCCAACCCCCGATAACATCTGAGAGTTTAAATAAAAAGGAATCGTTGGAGTCAAAAACGGTTCCGTTTGACAAGAGCCTTCCGGTATAATCAACTTTCAAATTATTTCCAGAATTAGGTGGTATCGCTCCTGTACCTGGCTCCGTAATAACCAACCGAATACCCCTGGGATCTTTAACAATTATATCGGTAGGGTTACCTGGATGTGCGGCCAAATAATCATCTATCGCTTGTACATCTTTTGCTAATTGCTCAGCAGGGTCTATGGATGGATCCTCACTTAAGCAAGATGAAACTAAAAGAATTAATCCGATTAAAATTCTATTTCTCATATCTAAAAAATCATTTCAACTCCACTAACTCCATATCAAACACTAAAATTGAATTCGCCTTAATTATTTCGCTTTGCCTGGCCTGCTGAGGGCCGTATGCTAATCCTGAAGGAATGTAAAAGGTTGCCTTCGCCCCTTCATTCATAAGCTTCAACGCCTCGTGCCATCCACTTATTACTCTTGTCTCGTCAATGGTAACATCATAAGGTGAGTAGGGTTCACGTCTGGCTTCGTAAACACCTTTTTCCTGCGCAATAGATTTAACACTGCTATCAAAACATTGTCCATCCAGCAGATAGCCAGTATAATTGACTTTTGCCACCTGGCCCGATTTCGCGTTCTCTCCAAATCCTGGCTTTGTAACAACATAGCGTAAGCCAGATTCCGTTTTTTCAGCCTGAATGTTTTTTTCTGCAAGGTAGGCATCAATGATCACGATGTCCTTTTCAAGTTGCTTCGCAGATTTCTCTTCAATAAGTTTCATCTGGTATACTTCGTACTGTTGCCTGTCCATAATATCGCGGACGGATAAGCGGTAGGTAAGGATAAGCGTTGTATCCATCCCTGGCATGGGGGGGCGTCCATTGAGTAATTTTGATAGCGGCTGGGTGAACATCACACTATCACCCTTTGATATCATACGAAGAACTTGCACCATTCCAGGTTCTTTAGCGATTTGAGCGCTGTCACCAATCATGGCAGGTATCGGCATTCCGTCTTTATACGTATCATTCCACACGGAGTCTTTGGAATCTTTCATCTGAAAATCAAGCACCAGGATTTGTCCCGGAATACCGGCCTTCCCATCTCCATCTTTCAGCACCGTAAACTTGAAACCATTCGGAGTTTCTTTCTCTGATTTATTACAAGCCACACACAGCAGCAACAACAAACCAAACAGCACATTCGTAATTTTCATAGTTGATAATTTATTCGTTTATGTTTAATTGATTTTTATACTCTGGAAGTATTTCCAAAAATTTATTCAACGTTTTTTCAAGTGACAAGTCGGATGTACCTCCTGATGCATTCTTGTGCCCTCCTCCTTTAAAATATTTACGAGCCATTTCGTTCACATTAAAATTACCTAACGAACGGAGCGACAATTTAATACTGTCTTTGCGTTCATAAATCATAACAGAAAGACGAACTCCTTTTATGGAAAGTCCGTAGTTAACAAAGCCCTCGGTATCGCCTGTCTGTGAGCCAAATTTTTTAAGCTCTTCTGCCGATAGGGTCATGTATGCGGTACGGTACTCAGGCAACACTTTTAATTTCTCGCCCAGAACAAAACCCATGAGGCGCAAGCGTTCCAGTGAATTCGTATCGTAAATTAGTTTTGAAACTTTAGTTGGGTCTGCTCCCAGTCTTACTAACTCAGAGGCGATCAAAAATTCTTCGTGTCGTGTATTGGAGTGGCGAAACCCACCTGTATCAGTCATCAATCCGGCATATAAACAATCCGCGATGTTCGCGTCAATCTTATCTTTATCCCCTAGCTCCACAATTAAATTATACACCAGACCAGCCGTAGAAGCGGCACGTGCATCCCATTGAACAAACTCCGCAAAATCCTCTGGCTCCAGGTGATGATCAATCATCGCTTTCTT
>JANNQJ010000072.1:0-3280 GCA_031400675.1 Cyclobacteriaceae bacterium | reverse complement strand
TTATGCAGACTTCCTGCATTTTAAGAATACGTGTTTCTCTATAAGCGGATCCCGTTATCATGCATTACAAATGGGACCGGTGGTAAAAAACTTTAGCTCCATCTTTGAGTACGCAGCGAATAAGGATGAAGTTGATGTAATTCAAAAAGCATTTCCTGACGGTGGAATTGGCGAGCAGTTTGTTCCAAGAGCCAACCGGCCTTTTAGACTAAACCTTTTTGAAGAAAGTGAATTGAGAGTACTACAGACTGTGGCCGAGAACTTTAAAAGAACCAAAACAGTAGAGATTATTGACATTAGTCATAACGAGCCTGCCTGGATTAAGAACGAAAAAGATCACCAACTTATAAGTTATAAGCACGGCTTCGAATTAAAAACCATATAAAATTTTAAATCATTAAAATCAACGTTTTATGAAAACCATTCTTAATGCCATCACTCCTGTTATTGTAATTCTTCTAATCATATTTGGGTTCTTATTGATTTGGCAAAAACAACAAAATGAACATACGGGAAGAATGGTTGAAAATGCCGTTAACCAAGCGCAGCAAAAGCAAGAACCAGTTATTGAATTAGTTCAAGTTGAAGAAGAGAAGTCCCTAAGAGAGAGGATGAAGCACGGATTAAAGTCAGCAATAGCTTTTGTACTAAGTATTTTTACTAAACTTTGAACAGCAATTGTCTTTCTAGGTTGATGAAATAAATTCTCTTTTGTTGGTGTTGGTCGCCTGATCAACACCTTACTTATCATTAATTACCATACCATTACACATACTTCATCAAGTAGAGGTTATCAAATCAAACTCGGCTTCAACTCAGATTACTAATCATTGTTAGTCAGGCGACCAACAATAACTAAGATTTATCACATCGTCCCGAAACGGAGACGATGCTCGACTATAAAAGAGTTTATTAGATGAGACGATCCCCGACTAGAATTCCACAAGGTTGCGGAGGGGCTCAAGCTTAGCCTTTCATCGGTCTTTAAATAAATAAAAAACTCTTGCTACCTTGAAGTGTGATTTCACGCTGTTCTAAGTTACTATTCTTGCTTCTGCTATTTGGCTATCCCCCCTTCAGCCAAGGCCAGATGGGTACCTGGAACGTGCTCAGTATGAAGACTTCTTTCAATGAAAAGTGGGGCGCTTTTGCTGAAGGGCAGATAAGGTCGCTGAAATTCTATGAGGACTTTCACTATCACGAGTTTAAAGGTGGAGTTACCTATGCGCTAGACAAAAATTTCACTTTTGCTTTGGCCACCGGTAAATACGACACCTACCTAAGCGGAGGTGATTTTGTTACCCCTAAGGGCAGCGATGAGATTCGCCTATTCGAGCAACTGACCATGAGCCAGGTCCTTACACGGGTTAAGTTTGAGCATCGTTACCGGGCGGAGCAACGGTTTATAAGAGGTAGGTATAAAAACAGGTTTAGATATCGCTTGCAAGTGGTGCTGCCTATCAACCGTAAGAAAGTGGAACCCAAGAGTTGGTTTTTGAATACCTCAGGGGAGATTTTCTTTACCGATACCCCTCAGTATTTTGAACGATTGCGAGCCTTTGCGGGTGCCGGGTATCAATTCACGACTACCCACACCCTGATGGTAGGATACATGCATCAGTTTGATTACCGATTGGTAGATGAAATCGGAAAGAACTTTCTCTATGTGAGTTTTCTCTTTGACCTGCATCGGCACCGCCAGCGTGGCAAAGAGACTATACCCGGCAACGTGGATTAAAGACGTTATCCCAACAACTCTACTTTTTTTGTCTTTTGTGAATTCATTATCGGGCAGCTTCCAGGTGTAGAGGTAGGTGTTTACATTCAAATCCATTTCCTTGCCCTCTTGCCCTTGTTGGTGTTCTTCACCAACAAGCGTCTACAGTCAAGCATCGTCTCTCGAAGAGCCTGCCTTGCCGGTAGGCAGGGACGATGCGCTACTGACCATGGTTTAATTTCAGCCATCTGATTATTGCGCTCAGGTCTATTAGGCTCTGAACGCAGTCAGCACCCTAAACAGGAAATTGTTCTAACTTTCAAAAACGAATAGTTCCTGTGTCGAAACACCAGCTCTCCAAATCCACTTTCATGTATGGGTGTCAGTGCCCAAAGCGTCTGTTCCTGCATAAGTTTAAGCGAGCGCTGCGAAACCCCGGTGACGTAAAGCAACAAGCCATCCTCGATGTGGGTACTAGTATTGGCGAATTGGCACGACAGCTTTTTAAGTTTGGTGTTGACGCCTCTCCGCCTGACAACTATTCGTATCACCTTTCAGTGGCTAAGACAAAAGCCCTCATTGACAGGGATGTGCCCATCATCTATGAAGCTGCCTTTCAATATGAAGGAGTTCTTTGCGCCATTGACATTTTAGTAAAGCAAGGAAAATCGTGGTACGCGTTTGAAGTAAAGAGCAATCTTTCGATTAAAGATCAGCATATACAAGATGCCGCACTGCAGTATTATGTGATGAAAAATTGCGGATTGCCACTGGAAGACATTTCCATTATTCATTTAAACAATCAGTACACAAGGAAAGGCAAATTGGATATCCGGCAGTTGTTCACCACCGAATCTATTCTGGAACAGGTGTTGGAGCAACAAGAATTTGTATCAAAGAAGGTTCAAGAACTAAAAGCCTTATTGACTCAACCGGATGAGCCAATTGTAGATATCGGCCCGCATTGTTTTGATCCGTACGAATGCGATTTTACCAATCATTGCTGGGCACATATACCTAAAGAGAACTCCGTCTTCGACCTCGCGCCTAAGATAGCATGGAAACTACTTTCAGAAGGCTACAAACAATTGGATGATATTCCTCAGGAGTTTGAGATGAGTACCAATGCGGCAATGCAATTGGCCCATTACCGTTCCGGAGAAGTCTACATCGATAAAGAACAGATCAGGGAATTTCTAGAACCCATCTCCTCCCCCATTTACTTTTTTGATTTTGAAACGATCACGCCTGGGATACCCGAGTTTGATGACAGCAAACCTTATCAACAAATTCCCTTTCAGTTTTCCCTTCACGTACAACAATTTGAAGGTTCCGACCTGAAGCATTTTGAATACCTCGGGGACGGCTTGAATGATCCGCGACCTGGATTGATCGAAGCCATGATTAACCTACTAGGTCAAAGAGGAAGCATCATTTGCTACAACATGGGTTTTGAGAAAACTCGTATAAAAGATCTGGCAAAGCTATACCCTCAATTTGAAACTGAATTACTCGCTATAAATGATCGCGTTTTTGATCTGATGATTCCGTTCCAAAAGAGAT
>JANNQJ010000071.1:0-3602 GCA_031400675.1 Cyclobacteriaceae bacterium | reverse complement strand
ATTTAATGAAATCCATACGGCAGCTAACTTCCAACTATACCATACCACGTGACGCTTGCCCTACCTACCAACTTACCTACAAAAAATTAGCGGAATTTGATCAGGATCTGATGCAACATGTTCATCTGGAAAATAATGTACTGTTTGAAAAAGTAAAACATGCCTGATTAAAATCATTATTTAGTACCCATGATGTCGTTAATTTTTCACTTTAATTAGTGAGAATTGATACCATCAAAAATTTTACAAGCTCACAAGGCTCGCTTGGTACGCACCCGAAAAGATCAGATTTTGTTTGGAGAAGGCGACAAGGCAACTGATTTTTTCCAGGTGGAGGAAGGCCAGGTGAGAATGTACATTCTCAATCATGAAGGGCAAGAATTTACACAAGGTGTTTTTCAGTCCGGTGAAAGTTTTGGCGAACCGGCATTATTGGGCGACTTCCCTTACCCAAGCAGTGCCATGGCCATAACCCCTGGCAAGGTTTGGCGGCTACCCAAATCAGACTTTTTACAAATGCTCAAAGAGAATTTTGAATTGCATCTGAAACTTGACCATGTGCTTTGTCAACGTCTCCAATACAAATCAATGATCTTAACTGAAATTTCAGCACACCCACCAGAACATAGACTAGCCACTATTATGACCTACCTCAAATCAAAAATGAATTTAGCGGAGACTAGGAAAACGCTTATACCCTATACCCGTCAACAACTTGCAGACATGACGGGGATGCGGGTAGAAACTGTTATTCGCACCATAAAAAAAATGGAACAGCAAGGGAAACTGGAACTCGAAGAACGGAAAATTAAATTTTAAAGTATATGGGATCTCATTTCTATCAAGTAAACGTTGCATGGGGTAGTGATCGGAAAGGCATCATGTGCTCTCCCGAGTTAGCAGCCGCAACCAACGGTGCGGGTTGCATTGAAGTGGCCACGCCTCCCCAATTTCCAAAGGGCATTCCGGGAATATGGTCGCCCGAACATCTTTTCACAGCAGCGGTGAGTAGTTGCCTGATGACAACCTTTCTCGCAGTCGCAGAGAATTCGAAACTCGAATTCAATGTTTTCGAATGCAAATCAAAAGGAAAACTGGAGCAGGTAGATGGGAAGTTTATGATGTCTGAAGTAATACTGGAACCTCGCCTGGTGATCAAGCATGAACGCGACCGTGAACGGGCTGAAAAAATACTTTATAAAGCAGAATCAGCCTGCTTAATTACCAACTCAGTCAAATCAAAAGTAAGTATGATGCCCATAATTTCGGTTGGGTCATCGTGCTAAAAACGTGGGTCATCACCATGACAGGAATTTACACAAGGAGTTTTTTAGGCCCGGTGAGTGTCAGTGCTTCTGGCGCTGTTCGTCTGCCTGTCCGGTAGGCAGACTTCTTGCATAGCTGAGAATGTTCAATACGGTAGCGGGCGAAGGCTCCATTTGCGCTTTGTCCATCTCCTTTTTAAGGGCCAACATGGTCGTATACATAGCACGTAATTCTGTATCCGCGAGCAGAGCCTTGTTAATCTCCTGTTCCTCCTTCTCCGTAGTCTCGTGGTATAAATACCTCATCAGATCGTTTTGGGTAAAAGTCTGTATCATAGGCAAGATGGTTTTTGATCATTTTCTTTCGCAGGTTAATGAGGGCATAGCGCATTCTTCCCAAGGCGGTATTGATGCTTACCTCGGTGCGTTCGGCTATTTCCTGAAAACTCATTTTCATATAGTGTCTCATAATCAACACCTGCTTTTGTTCAACCGGCAACTCCTTAATTAATCCGCGCAAGCGTGAGGCGGTATCTTTCAACACTTGCTTATCCTCAAACGATTCTTCTGCGAATTGCATCGAGTTCAACAACCGGCTTCCGTCTTCAAGAACAATCTCCGGATATCTCTTTTCTTTCCGGAAGTGGTCAATGGCCAGGTTATGCGCAATTCGACAAATCCACGGTAAAAATTTACCTTCCTCGTTGTAACGTCCGCCCCGAATGGTGTTGATGGCCTTAATAAATGTTTCCTGCAATAAATCTTCTGCCACGTACCGATCTTTCACAATCAGGTATATTGCTGTAAACACTCTTGATTTGTGCCTGTAAAGAAGAACTTCGAAAGCCTTCTCGTTACCATTCTTGTAGCCTGACACCAACTCACTGTCACTGCATTTGTTTTGAATCATTCTGTCTCACTTTTAGGTAACGTAGAGGTTTATTCGATATTGTTAGGGGTTAGTGGAACAATTAGGTTGAAAAGATAGAAATATTATGAAATAGAGCAAAAAAAAATTAAAAATTCTTGCCTCATCCAAAAATTCTTAAGGTATTTGCTTTTGACTTTTGAGTATTAGAAACCGTATGCCTGTTAGTAAAAAGCGTGTAATTAAAAGCTTGGATACCCTGAGCGAAGATTTAAAAGAGTTACTGAAACGTCAATACCCAAACGGGTACGAAAGTAACATTACCCGAATCGTGAGTCCCAAAAAGGAACCACTGTTTGTTTTTCCATTGGAAACAGACGATGCCACCTACCTCGTAAAGGTGCCGGTAACCAAAAATAGCGATGGAGGCTATGACATGGAGAACCGGACCAAGGGCGAATTTGAAGATGAAGATGACTTTGGCAGTGGCGATGGCGTAAGCGGTGATGATACCGAAAGTGATGATGATAACGATACCTTCGATGAGGATGGCGGAGCAGGAAAATCAAACAATGAAGCCAGTTACGATCCTGATTTCGACAATTGAACACCTGACTTAACTATTTGTTAAAGTCAAAATAATTTCTACTCCTTGCCGGACTTGTTCCGGCATCCCCTTAGAGAGAACTACAAATCGAGATCCCGGCACAAGGCCGGGAATTATTGTTCTTAGTTTTATTTTGAACTTGCCCAGGCAGAAATCGGTTTCCGATAGGATGAAGGAACGTGATTCTATATTTTAGCACCTCTGCATGAAAACCGATAGCGTTACGAACGACTCTCATCTCGATCAACTCGATCCGAAGGAATACATCATTATTAAGCGGGCCCGGGTCAATAATCTAAAAAACCTGAGCGTGGCTATTCCACGCAATAAGCTTGTTGTTATTACCGGACTTTCCGGGTCGGGCAAGTCATCGTTGGCGTTTGATACGCTTTTTGCGGAAGGTCAGCGCATGTATGTTGAGAGCCTCAGTTCCTACGCACGCCAGTTTTTAGGCCGTATGGAAAAACCAGATGTAGACTATATCCGTGGGGTTTCTCCCGCCATTGCTATCGAACAAAGGGTTAATACCCGGAATCCACGCTCTACTGTAGGCACAACGACTGAAATTTACGATTACCTGAAATTGCTTTTTGCGCGTATCGGAAAAACATACTCGCCTGTAAGCGGTAAAGAAGTCAAGCGCGACACGGTAACGGATGTTGTGAATGTGATCAATAAGCTTCCAGCAGGCACTCGGATTATGATTGCCTGTCCATTAACCTCGAAAAAAGGAAAAAAAATTCAGGATGAATTGAATCTATTGTTGAGCAAAGGGTTTGCCCGTGTGCTGGTGAATGGAGAAATGGCTTTTATCGAAGAGTTGTTAAATCCCTCACCCCTTCCCCTCTCCCCGGGGAGAGGG
>JANNQJ010000070.1:0-2328 GCA_031400675.1 Cyclobacteriaceae bacterium | reverse complement strand
GGTTCATTGTCAACACTTGCTTGACAATGTCCAGATGACCTAGCATGGCCGCTAAATAAATATTATAGCGTGCTCCTTTACCGAGGAGGTAAGCAGCAATCTCTATAAGACCCATATGGCCCGCTGCTTCAATCGCTGTCTCATAGAGATTGCTGCTTACCTCCTCAGTAAAGGAGCACGCTATAATATTTATTTAGCGGCCATGCTAGGTCATCTGGACATTGTCAAGCAAGTGTTGACAATGAACCCGCAATTGCTGAATAGCAAAGGGCCTCATGGATTTACATTACTTCATCATGCAAAAAAAGGAGGCGAAAGTTCGTTGGCCATAGTCGATTATCTGCAAAGCCTTGGTGCTAAGGAAACCAATGTTGGATTTTACGTCAAAGGATAATTTTCAGCAATCAATCTCTACTGTAAAGTGTAAGGTTTGAAATTCGTAGAGCGTTACAATAATCCCTTATCCGCAGCCTTCTTCATTTTCTTGTTCGCATAAATGGCAACCTCTACTCGTCTGTTTTCCTGATCATTCTCAGCTACGGGTTGCGCTTCACCATATCCTGTGGTCTTAATTCTACTGCTTGAAACGTTGAGTTGTTCTATGTAATTGGTTACAGCCTGAGCACGTTTTTTTGATAATGTCATATTATAGTCTTCTGCACCTTTTTTGTCGGTATGTCCTTCAATCAGGATATCAGTATCGTCATATTTGTTCAGTGTTTTTGCCAAGCCCGTCAAATTTTGTTTTGTTCCAGGGGTTAGTACATAAGAATCGAAGTCGAACATTAAACCAGAATCGAATGTGATTTTAATTCCTTCACCAATACGTTCAACGTTTGCGCCTTTGAGATCAGCACTTAATTCGGCTGCTTGTTTGTCCATGTGATGACCAATGGCTGCACCCGTGGCTCCGCCAACTGCTGCGCCAATGATAGCTCCAACGGCAGTATTGTTAGACTGCTTGCCGATGATGCCTCCAATTACGGCACCTGACCCGGCACCAATAGCTGTTCCTTTTGCGGTGTTAGATGCCTTGCAGCCTACTATTACCTGCACACCCAGTATTATTAATAGTATCCAACTGATTCGATACAAACCTGACATTTCTGTTTTCATTTTGTTTATTGTTTATGTTGTACTCACATGTCTTATATAATAGTGCCAGATTGAATTTTCTTTAAAACCTGTAAGATTCCAGTTGTAGTAAGGCATAATCAGGAGTATTAAGCCCTGATGCAGACAGTCTTTTTTTGATGTGATGAATTCCATGCTCAAGAGATGTGGAATAACCTCTACACAAATTTCTATTGCCTTACTAAAATCATTCCTTTCCTTAGGAATAAGTCGGTTTCCGTGGTCATTCAATATGGCACGTAAATTTCAAGGGGGTGATTAATATTATAAAAACCTAACCCATGAAAAATTTATTCAAACCAACCTTGCTTGTAGTGCTGATGTCCCTGACACTGGCCTCAACTTCCGCGTTTTCAAAGAATCCACGGAAGGCTAACATTACAGAAGTAATTAGTGAAGCTGAAGCGCAGAAATTGACCAGTCGTCTGGACGAGATAAAAGCGATGGACGCTTCCAGTATGACTCGTAAACAAAAAAGAGAACTGCGACATGAAGTCAACGCCATCAACGAAACGCTTCATACCAGCAGTGGGGGAGTCTATGTTTCGGTAGGCGCGCTTATCATTATCATCCTGTTGTTAATCATTCTTTTATAAAAAAAACCAGATTTCTGGTCTTAACAAATAAAATGGCAGGCATACAGCCGGCTTGAAGTTGAACATCAAAAAAAATTAATAAAATGAAAAAGATAGTTATGTCATTGTTAGTTATCGTCACACTCGCGACTGTAACAGCAAAAGCTCAAAACCTGAGTAGCGATTACAATACCGCTTTGGGTGTAAAAGTATGGGGAAATGGCGGAGGAATTTCTCTCAAGCATTTTGTTGGCAACAACAATGCTCTTGAAGGAATTGGTTACTTCTGGAGGGGAGGTACGCGGATTACAGGATTATATGAGTTTCATTATGATATAATTGGAGCACCAGGTTTGAAATGGTATGTAGGCCCTGGAGTTCACATTGGACTTTACAATGATTACTACTACGATAAGTATTATAATGATGGAAGAACACATGGCAATTACTTTGGCATTGATGGTGTATTAGGTCTTGACTATAAATTCAATGGTGCACCCATCAACCTTTCACTAGACTGGCAACCCTCTTTTGAATTCGGAGATAACCAGGGCTTTATAGGTTCATGGGGTGGATTGGGAATCCGCTATACATTTAATTAGCCTTTGAATCGAATCAT
>JANNQJ010000069.1:0-11724 GCA_031400675.1 Cyclobacteriaceae bacterium | reverse complement strand
TGTATTGCCAATTCCGGACACCATCCACCGTAAAGAAATCAACAACCCAACCACTCAGCATAGCACCGAGAAATGCACCAATTCCATTGGTCATGAGCATAAACAAACCCTGGGCACTGGCCATAATGCTCGGGTCTGCTTCTTTTTCTACGAACAACGAACCAGAGATGTTAAAGAAGTCGAAGGCCATGCCGTATATGATCATCGATAATACCAAAAAGATTAATCCATCTCCCGGATTGCCTATACCGAAAAGTCCGAATCGTAACACCCATGCAAAAATGCTGATGAGCATAACTTTTTTAATTCCAAATTTTTGCAGGAAAAATGGAATGGTGAGAATAAAGAGTGTTTCTGATATTTGCGAAATAGAAAGCAGCAGGTTAGGATGCTCTACCCCAAACGAACCGGCATATGAAACTTTAAAATCTTCGAGGAACGTGCCACCAAACGTATTGGTAATTTGAAGTGCAGCACCCAACAGCATGGCGAAAATAAAAAACACAACCATCCTGCTTTTTTTGAAGAGTACAAACGCATCCAGACCGAAGGTAGAGAGCATGGTGCGTTCCTTTGTTGCTCGGGCTGGGGGACAAGCCGGCATCGTGAAAGCATACAATCCCAGTAGTAAACCAGAACCTGCGCTCACATAAAGTTGAAACGGACTGAGTGTCCACTCTCCAAAATCTACCACCCACATGGCGATAATGAAGCCAACCGTTCCCCACACACGGATGGGTGGAAACATTTTGATGATGTCGATTCCTTCTTTTTTTAGTACGGCATACGATACTGTATTATTGAGTGCAATGGTTGGCATGTATACCATGGCGTTGAGCATCATGGCGAGATACATGGAATTATAATCGGTTATCGTAGAAGCCCACATCAAATATACTGCACCTATAATGTGGCACATGCCTAGTACACGCTCCGCATTTACCCAGCGATCAGCAACAATACCCAGCAACGCAGGCATGAACAGCGAAGCGATACCCATGGTCGCATAAATACTTCCTACTTGTGTGCCGGTAAACCTCAATGTAACAATCATGTAACCACCGAGTGAAATCAGCCACGATCCCCATACAAAGAATTCTAAAAAATTCATGACGATGAGGCGCTGCTTGATATTCATGCGGTACTGGTTTAGTTACAGATTAGCGGCTCAATATATGGGATAATGAGGGAAGTTAAAACTGATGGCAGAGTAGACAATTATTGTAAACCAGCAAAAAAATGGGGTCCCTTAAGAACCCCGCCTGACATGGATAAACCTTACTTTATTATGCAGCTTTAGACCTACTGCTTCCTTTTTTTATTTTCATTTCAGGATCGTGAAAGTTGAATTGTACTTCTTCAGTTGATCCTTTTAGGGCAACGGTGGAAGACTCTCCAGCGGTAATAGTTTCCTGCACCGCATCGAAATATCCGGTTCCAACAAACGACTGATGTTTTACAGCTTTAAAACCTTTCGATTGGAGAGCAAATTCTCTTTCCTGTAATTGTGAATACCCGGCCATGCCATGTTCACGATAGAGTTGAGCAAGCTCGAACATGCTGGTGTTGAGTGCATGAAATCCCGCCAGGGTTATGAATTGAAATTTGTATCCTAACTCGGCAAGTTTTTCGCGGAAGGTAAACATCTCGCGCTGCGAAAGTTTAGAAGCCCAGTTGAAGGACGGAGAGCAATTGTAAGCCAATAACTTATCGGGATACTGTCGCTTGATGGCCGTTGCAAATTCTGCTGCCTCACCTAAATCGGGACGTGAAGTTTCACACCAAATTAAATCAGCAAAAGGAGCGTACGATAACCCACGACTGATGGCTTGTTCTGTACCATTTTTTACCTGGTAAAATCCTTCCATCGTTCTTTCACCTTTTATAAATGGTTTATCGCGATCATCAATATCACTGGTGATGAGGTTTGCTGCATCCGCATCGGTTCGGGCAACTACAATGGTTGGCACACCCATTACATCGGCCGCCAATCGTGCTGCTACTAATTTGTCAATGGCTTCGCGAGTGGGCACCAATACTTTTCCTCCCAGGTGCCCACATTTTTTTGCAGAAGAAAGTTGATCTTCAAAATGTACACCGGCAGCTCCCGCTTCGATCATCATCTTCATCAACTCAAATGCATTTAAATTTCCGCCAAAGCCAGCTTCGGCATCCGCCACAATGGGAGCAAGCCAGTGAACGTCACCTTCACTGGTTACCGTTTGAATTTGATCTGAACGCAGCAACGCGTTGTTGATACGTTTAACAACCGCGGGCACACTATCGGCAGGATATAAACTTTGGTCGGGATACATATTGCCCGACAGGTTTGCATCGGCTGCCACTTGCCAACCGCTTAGATAGATTGCTTTTAGCCCTGCTTGCACTTGCTGAACGGCTTGGTTGCCTGTAAGTGCTCCAAGGGCGGCAACATATTCTTCACTGTGCAATAAATTCCATAACCGTGTGGCTCCTAATCGTGCCAGCGTGTACTCAATTTTTACAGTGCCTGAAAGTTTTATAACCTGTTCGGCTGTGTAGGGACGTTCAATTCCTTTCCAGCGAGGATTGCCTGCCCAGTCATTAATCAGATGGCTTATTTTTTCTGTTGTTGTCATGATAGGTTAGTAGTTATAAGTGATTGTAAGAGGTTGATTTTTAATCGATGTATGCGTAAGCAACGGTTGTGAGAAAATCTTCAAAGCCATTGCTGAGTACAAGCTTGTCTAGGATTTCTTCAGCATGGTAGAGCTTTTCGACATCGCGACCTTCGGCAAGAAATTGTTTTAACAACGCGCGAATTTCTTCTTCTTCCAGATGTAGATATAATTCCAGTGTGAAAGATCTTCCGTCATTCAGCAGTACGCGTTCATGGTTTAACCATTGCCACAATTGCGCACGCGATATTTCCGCGGTGGCGGCATCTTCCATTAAATTATGAAGTGCAGCAGCACCGGTTCCGCAAAGCCATGATTCTATATAAAGCAAGGCAACCTGAATGTTGGTACGAACACCTTTTTCGGTGATGATATGACCAGCCGATTTAATATTGAGTAAATCTTGTGCTGTTACACGAACATCGTTGCGAAGTATATTTTTTTGGTGAGGAGCCTGGCCCAGTACGTTGTCAAATTCAGCTTGAGCAATTTCTACCAGCTTGGGATGCGCGACCCAAGTTCCATCATATCCATGCAGTACTTCACGTTTTTTATCTTCTCTAACCTTTTCAAAAGCTACCAGATTGATGGCCTCATCTTTACTGGGTATGAATGCAGACATACCTCCAATAGCATGAGCACCGCGCCTGTGGCAAGTTTTTACTAACAACTGAGCGTAGGCACTCATGAAAGGAACCGCCATCGTAATGTTGCCGCGATCGGGCGTAATGAACGCACGATTGATTTTAAGTTTTTTGATTATGCTGAAGATATAGTCCCAGCGACCTGCATTTAGCCCGGCCATGTGATCGCGCAATTCATAAATGATTTCCTCCATTTCAAAAGCTGCAAGAATAGTTTCAATCAACACGGTAGCTTTTATGGTGCCGTGAGCAATTCCTAATTTTTTTTCAGTGAAAAGAAACACATCGTTCCACAAACGTGCTTCATGATGACTCTCAAGTTTTGGCAAATAGAAAAATGGTCCACACTTTTCTGAGGCTAAGAGCTCGCCATTGTGGAATACAAACAAACCAAAATCAACTAACGATGCTGCCATTGGCTTGCCATCAATTACAATATGTTTTTCTTCCAGATGCCATCCACGTGGGCGAACCGTGATCACGGCAGTATTTTCATGTAACTGATAAACTTTCTCTGCCGATTGGTAGGATATCGTTCCACGCACGGCATCAATTAAATTCTGTTGACCTTCTACAATGTTTTGCCAAGTTGGAGAGGTGGAGTCTTCAAAATCGGCCATAAAAACTTTAGCGCCCGAGTTAAGCGCGTTGATGATCATTTTGCGATCAACAGGACCGGTGATTTCTACTCGTCTGTCTTGCAGCGCCTCAGGTATTGGGGATACCTGCCAATTTCCTTCGCGGATGTAATTGGTTTCGGGAAGAAAATCCGGAAGCTTTCCCTGATCTAAAGCCTTTTGCCTTTTCTTTCGGGCCTCTAACAGTTCCAGCCTTCGTTGATTGAATTCCTTATGAAGTATTTGAAGAAATGCGAGCGCCTCAGGCGTAAGAACCTGTTCATCGGTGGAGAGAATAGGTGCTTTTACTTGAATTTCATGCGTGGGGATATCGTCTGTTTTAATCATGATTTTTGGATTAGCCATGATCAAACCTAGTTGAACGAAAAGGTCAAGTCAAGCGAAATTTCGCTAATTGATTTTTTTCGCTATTTTAAGGGCTTAAGCGAATATAAATTAGCCCTAAATACCCATTTTTGGTGTTCGAGGTCCATCAAAAAATATTTTCATTCGCTAATAAGCGAACAAGGTTTTGTTGAGGTACTTCTTAAATTTTTCATGCGATGAAGAATAAATCTAACTTAAATGAATCTAACGTAAGACTGATTTTCGGTCTTAAACTCAAGCAACTTCGAACTGAGAAAAATTTATCACTTCAGCAGTTAGCCGATGCGGCCGGGCTCTCGGTTTCATACCTGAATGAAATTGAAAAGGGGAAGAAATATCCAAAGTCAGAAAAGATTGTGGGGATTGCCGAGGCATTGGATGTGAGCTATGATTGGTTGGTGTCTTTACAAATGGGAAAGCAATTGGCGCCCATTGCCAAGTTGTTGCAGAGCAAGTTTTTAAATGAATTACCAACCGAAGTTTTTGGTATTGAGAAATCGCAGCTGTTTGAATTGCTCTCAAGCGCTCCTGTAAAATTAAATGCGTTCATTAATACCATCATTGAGATCAGCCGGAACTATGGATTGCGCGTGGAAGACTTGTATTTTTCAACGTTACGATCGTACCAGGAAATGCATGACAATTATTTTGAAGAACTTGAGCAGGCCGTGGAGGCTTTCAGCAAGAAATATCAACTTGATACCTCTAAGCCAGTGACAACGGAATCGGTGAAAGAAATTCTTATACAGAAGTATGATTATCATATCGAAGAGGATGGACTTTCACAACAACCCGAATTACAAGACCTTCGATCCATTCTTATTCCCGGTTCTCGACCCACTTTATTGTTGAATAAAAATTTAAGCAAAACACAACGCGCGTTTATCCTGGGACGTGAAGCGGGATTTATGTTCATGAACATTCGTGAACGTTCGAATACTACATCGTGGGTTTCGTTTGATTCTTTTGATGAAGTGCTTAATAATTTTAAAGGTTCCTATTTCTCATGTGCACTTTTTCTTAACCGAGTAAACCTTACGGAGTTTTTAAAAGAGACATTGGCCTCCAAAACTTTTAGCGTTAAGCCTTTTCAAGACTTGATGGATCGTTACGCAGTATCGCCTGAAATATTACTACATCGCCTCACTAATATTTTGCCACGTTACTTTGGAATAAACGAATTATTCTTTTTACGATTCAGTACGCTACAAGGGTCGGAAGAATATGGGCTTACCAAAGAGATGCACCTTTCGGGATTACAAAGCCCACATTCAAATATGTTGAACGAACACTATTGCAGACGCTGGGTGAGTATTACATTGCTACAGGATCTTGCGCATGAAGTTAAGTCTGGCACGTATACACAATCTCTTTGTCGAATCCAGCGATCGCGGTATATCGGTACCGATAAAGAATACCTCATTCTCAGTTTTGCAAAGCCGATTGTATTTGGTTCTAAGCATCACAACAGCGTATCCATCGGGTTGTTGATTACCGATCAGCTAAAGAAGAAAATAAAATTCTGGAATGACCCACAAATTCCTGTGCGCATGGTGGGAGAAACCTGTGAGCGGTGCATTGCTTCCGACTGTAAAGAGCGGGTTGAAAAACCGTTGCGCATTAATCAGCAACAACGAATTGAAAATATGAAGATGGCATTGCAGGCATTGAATGATTAGACCTGCTTCTATCTTGGCAACTCAAACTTCAATCGCACTTTCGCTTTATCCTGAACAGAAACATTATCTTTTTTAGTGGGCACCCACTTCGGGCCTTCTTTGATGAGACGTATCAGTTCCTCATCACAACCGCTGCCAATACCACGAAGTATGATAAAGTTTGTGAGTGCTCCATTCGCCTCGACTGTAAATTGAACTGTCACACGCCCTTCAGTTTTATTACCTTTTGCCTGCTCGGGGTAGCGCAGATTTTTTTCTAAATATTGTTTGAATGCCTTGTTGCCAATTTCAGGATGAGCAAGATCAACAGTGGGGGGGTATGATTCTCCGGCTTGTGCACCATACCCAACTGTTACTACTTCGCTTAATTGTGCTACATCCATTGCCAATTGCACATTCACTTCCTGCCGCTCGGCCTTTACCTCTGTACTCTGTAATCCAATAAAAGAATAAACAAGTGTAGGATTTGAAGTGTCAATAGTAACCTCATAATTCCCTAGCGCATCGGTGACGGTTCCTGTTGTGGTCCCTTTAATAATAACATTTACTCCCGGCAGTGCGGAACCATCTTCTGCAGAAGTTACCTGTCCACGGATTACGTTAGGTGAAACAAAGGAAGCCAATCCTGCTTCTCTTTTATCTGCTGCGGCAGGGGCTGCATCTTTTTTCTTTGCAGATTTTCTTTCCATGTCATCGGATGCTTTTGCACGTGAAATTTCCATTTCCTTTTCAACTGCTTGTGCTACTGACTCGCCAGCAGCTATTTCGTCTGCTTTTATTTCTTCCCCTTTGGCTTGTTCTGCTCCAGCAATCATGGCATCTGCTACAGGTTCATTTTTTACTATGGATTCAACTGAGGTTTCTTGTGTTGGTTTTGTTAATGGTGCGCTAGATCGTGTTGCAACGTCCTTGTCCCGCAAAGCCTGGCCAGCGCCTGGTTGTTCGACAGGAGGTGAAGAAAGTACGCCCGTTGCAGGTGTGATCGAATCTGAAGAAGCAGGTGGAATAGCCGCAGGCTCACTTTTTTCAAGTGCCAGATTTTGCGGTTGCTCTGTTTGCAAAACAGTCCATATAATAAATGTCGACACCGCAATCATAGCAAGGCCTGCTGCAATCCGGGCTGTCCACATCCAACCGGAAACAGATTTTTTACCCGCGATCCTTTCATTCAATTCGGCAATATCTCTTGAAAAATCTGCTTCTTTAATTTGTTCGGCACCCTCCAACGCATCAGACAAGAAAGGATCATGCAGTGCCTTTCTTTCCAGCGCATTTCGCTCGGCAGGTGCAAGTTTCCCCTTTAAATACTTTTCAATATCGTGACGGTAGTCTATCATGTTGTTTCAATACAAATCTTCAGATTCCGCTTTCCATTTTGGATGAAGCTTTTCACTCTATTTAGATCATACCCCGTAAGCACGGTGATATCTTTATAGCATTTTTGTTGCAGAAAGAACATTTTGACACAGGCTTTTTGTTCATGTCCGAGCTTTTCAATACAGTTTTCCAATTTACCAAGATTTGATTCCATTTCGTCCTGCTCTTCCAGATGCACATCAGCAGAGGTTTCCATAAGCAGGGTAGAGATTTCTTCAGTGTATTTACCCTTTTTAGAACGCAACTGCATTAAACAGTGATTGCGAGCTGTTACAAACAGCCAGCTTTTAAAGTATTCTACTTCGTGTGTTCTTAGTGTAGAAGTTAGTTTTTCAAACAGCTGCATCACGGCATCTTTTGCCTCCTCACGATCCTTGAGGTATTTCAAACAAACACCATATACCATCGAAGTATAGCGGCTATACAACACGCCTGCCCAGTTCACCTCCCCCGACAGTTTGTACTGCACGAGAAGCTCCTGATCAGTCATTTCGCTATGGGGTTTGCGGGAAAGCACTTTTTAAGATAGTAAAAAAGTTAAAAGTTATCAGTTAACGGTTAGCGGATAGCTGATAACTCGATATTCTGACGGAAAAAATAAGTTAAGAACTGGTTATGGAATTAAGAGGCCGTTCGCATCTCACCCCCAAACTCAAACTAAACATGATATGAAAACGAAAATCTGGATTCTCGCCACGCTGGTTTTTTCTTCCCTGGGATTCTCTATTCCCGAAACCAGAATGATTACCGGTACGGTCACTTCTGCTGAAGACGGAAGCGCGCTACCGGGAGTGAATGTTTTATTGAAAGGAACAAGGACCGGTACGGCTACCGATGCAAAAGGAAAATACTCGATTCAGATTCCTTCCGGTAGTGGTACGCTTGTGTTTTCCTTCATTGGATTGAAATCCAAAGAAATAAAGATTGGAGCGAGCGCGGTGCTCAATGTTGTGCTGTACCTGGATGTAGCTCAACTATCTGAAGTTACAACAGGAGGATATAAGCGTGTCAAGAAAGATAAGGCGGCCATGGGTGCAGCCAACCATGATTATGAAATGGCTCCTTCGATTGCTTCACAAGATATATACAAACAACCTCAGTACAACACTGAAGAATACGATGCCATCCAAGAAAATATTTTTCACGATGCGTCAAGAAATCCACTTTCTACATTTTCAATTGATGTAGATGCAGCTTCGTATAGCAATATGCGCAGGTTTATTAATAACGGCCAGCGCCCACCGAAAGATGCAGTGCGTATTGAGGAGATGGTCAATTATTTCGACTATGATTATGCGCAGCCGAATGACGAACATCCGTTCAATATCATCACAGAGATTTCTACAGCACCGTGGAATTCACAACATAAATTGGTACACATCGGGTTACAGGGCAAGAAAATCCCTACTCAAAATTTACCTCCATCTAATTTGGTATTCCTGATTGACGTTTCGGGATCAATGGATGAACCGAACAAACTTCCTTTACTGAAATCTTCTTTTAAGATGCTGGTAAATGAACTTCGTCAACAGGATTATGTTTCAATCGTGGTGTATGCTGGTGCGGCCGGACTTGTGCTGGACCCAACCTCGGGTGCTGAGAAGAAAAAAATAATGGAAGCACTGGATAATCTGGAAGCAGGTGGATCAACTGCGGGCGGTGCAGGTATCCAGTTAGCGTATGCGGTCGCAAAAGAACATTTCAAGGCGGAAGGTAACAACCGGGTAATCCTCGCAACAGATGGTGACTTTAACGTTGGCGAATCGAGTAATGGTGGAATGGAACGATTGATTGAAGAGAAAAGAAAAGATGGCGTGTTCTTAACCGTACTTGGTTTTGGAATGGGCAACTATAAGGATTCTAAAATGGAAATCTTATCTGACAAAGGAAATGGTAACTACGCCTATATCGATAATATTACAGAAGCACAAAAAGTGTTAGTGAATGAATTTGGTGGAACGTTGTTCACCATTGCAAAAGATGTAAAACTTCAGATCGAATTTAATCCTTCGAAAGTAAAAGCATACCGACTGATTGGATATGAGAACCGTATGCTCAAGAGTGAAGATTTCAACAACGACAAGAAAGATGCGGGCGAACTAGGTTCAGGACATACGGTAACTGCTTTGTATGAAATCATTCCGGTGGGTGTAGAGGGTGAATTTCTGAAGATTGATGAATTGAAGTATCAGACAACCAAAGTTGATCCTGCTGCATCAAAATCTAAAGAATTGATGACGGTAAAGTTCCGGTACAAGAAACCCGATGAAGATGTGAGCAAACTGATTGTTCATCCGCTGGTCGATACTCAGGTAACGTTAAATAAAACTTCTGATGATTTCCGCTGGTCAGCCTCTGTGGCAGCTTTTGGAATGTTGCTGAGGGAATCGGAGTACGTCAAAAATTTTTCATACGATCAGGTGGTACAATTAGCACAAGGATCGAAGGGAATTGACAAAGAAGGTTATCGCATTGAGTTTATCAATATGGCAAAATCGTTTGGCTCCATTGCGAGCAGGTAATCATTGGTTGGTTGTGGGTTGGGTAAAAGTCCCCGGAATTATATTCCGGGGACTTTGTTTTTTGCTATTTTTGGCATCCCATGGAAGCAATGGAAGAAGAGGTACCGAAGCAACACTACTCCGACAAACAAAAACAAGAGGTTTTTGATGGCGAGTTTATGCCTCATATCAACTCCATGTATAACTTTGCACATCGCCTTACTTTCGATGAAGATGACTCCAAAGACCTCGTTCAGGACACCTATTTAAAGGCGTATCGTTTCATTGATTCATTTCAACAAGGAACTAATGCCAAGGCATGGCTGTTTCGAATCTTAAAAAACAGCTTCATTAATGATTATCGGAAAAAGAAGAAGGAACCGGTAAAAGTCGATTATCAGGAAGTTGAGACCTTTTATAACTCGGAAGATGTAGACCGTCAGATCACGCCCGACTTGCGGGTGGAGGCTCTACAGGATATGATGGGCGATGAAATTTCTAACGCATTAAACTCGTTGGATGTTGATTTTCGCACCGTGATTATTTTGTGTGATCTGGAAGGGTTCAAGTATGATGAGATGGCAAAAATTCTGGATATACCAATCGGCACGGTACGCAGTCGCCTGCATCGTGCTCGTAATTTGTTGAAAGAAAAATTAACTGAATACGCCAAAAAAATGGGTTATAAAAATACATAAGCTATGAGCCACCAACCTCCTCCCTCCTCTGGCAAACCATCGACATGTATGGAAATGTTACAGGCTATCCTGGATGGCGATGCCACTCCTCAACAACAGACACAATTTAAAGAACACATGGAAGGATGCATGCCCTGTTATAAAGAATACAACCTCGAGATGGTAATCAAAGAATTACTCAAAACAAAATGCTGTGGTGAATGCGCACCTCCCGAGTTGATTGAACGCATTAAAACTCAAATTGCCTCAAACGCTGCTTCATAATGGCTGGTAAGGCAATTATTTTTTGCGCGCCATCCGGTTCCGGAAAGACTACTCTTGTAAAACACTTATTAAAAAATAACCCTGACCTGGGGTTTTCAATTTCTGCCTCTACTCGAGATAGACGCGGTCGTACCGAGCAAGATGGCAAAGACTATCACTTTCTTACACCCGATGAATTCAAAGAAAAGATCGTTCACAACGAATTCATTGAATGGGAGGAAGTCTATGAAGGAAATTATTACGGAACCTTAAAATCAGAAATAGAACGCGTTTGGGCAGAAGGCAAGAATGTAATTTTTGATGTAGACGTGAAAGGTGGCCTGAACTTGAAGAAATATTTCAGAGACAAGGCACTGGCTATTTTTGTAAAAGTTCCCTCTATGGAAATTTTGGAACAACGCCTGCAGCGAAGAGGCACCGAATCAGATGAAAGTTTATCCAGAAGATTATTCAAAGCGAATTTTGAAATGTCTTTTCAGGATGAGTTTGATATCGTGCTGGTGAATGAAGACCTGAATAAATCCCTCGCAGAAGCGCAACGGTTGTATGATGAGTTTAAATTAAAGTCATGAGTCCTGAGTCTATAGTCCATAGTTAGTGTAAATATTGTCATTGACTATGGACTCAAGACTAATGACTCAAGACTAATGACTATGAAAATAGGTCTCTTCTTCGGTTCGTTTAACCCCATTCACATGGGGCACATGATCATAGCCAACATCATGGCCGAGACTACCGATTTAGATAAAGTCTGGTTTATAGTTACCCCACAAAATCCGTTGAAGCCCAGCAAAGGATTATTACATGATTTCGACAGGTATGACATGGTACGCGCTGCGGTGTATGAAAATTATAAAATTGAAGTTTCAGATGTTGAGTTCAGCCTCCCCAAGCCGAACT